>CAZHTX010000223.1:0-8953 GCA_964535475.1 uncultured Pirellulaceae bacterium | reverse complement strand
TGGAGAAAAAATGAAAGCCACCACGGAAAAAACAATCGCTGTGAACCAAGATGTTTACGCGGAACGCAAGCGGGCTGCGGCGGCGGCTCGTGATGGGTTTACTCAACAGGGAACGTTGGTCATCAATTTGGTTTCTTCTCCCGGGGCCGGCAAGACGGCGCTTCTGGAAGCGACCGCCAAGCACTGGGGCAAAAACCGCTCGATGGCCGTGCTGGTGGGGGACATCGCCACTGATCGGGATGCCGTGCGACTGCAACCGTTCGTCCCCGTCCAACAGTTGACCACCGGGGGAGCCTGTCATTTGGAGCTGGAATTAGTGCAGCGCGGTTTGGCTCTGCTGCCCAAACAGCATTACGACTTTTTGTTTATCGAGAACATTGGCAACCTCGTCTGTCCAGCCTCGCATGATTTGGCGGAACACTTGCGAGTGGTCTTAGTCAGCACCACCGAAGGGGACGACAAACCGGGCAAGTACCCCAAAATGTTTCGCACCAGTGACGCAATGGTGATCACCAAGAGCGATCTTTTGCCTTACGTTCCTTTTTCTCCGGCGGCGGTGATTAGCGACGCCCAGCTGATTCAGCCCAAATTGACGGTGATGACGACGGCGGCGATTCATCAAGAGGGTATTGGCTCGTGGTGTGACTGGTTGGATGAACAGCGTCGGCTGATGTTGCAGCGGGATCCCATCTCTGGGGTTGATAACGACACAACGCGGCCCGAAACCGCTGTGTGATCAGCACAGCTTGCCTATCTTAATGCTCCGCTGGGCTCTTCGGGCCGATTGGTCTCAGCATTTCGTGTGCGCGTGATGTCGTTTGTGACGATTCTGACGCTAATGCTCGATAGGCCACGGGGATGGGTCGTTCGAGATGTGCGTTTCATACCGGGCGGTGGAACGGACAATTTTAATTTTTCCCTCGGAACAGACCGCAATCCGAATATGGCTATGAAAACCAAACATCTCGTCGCTGCGATTGTTGGTGCGGCACTGGCGACCGCCAGTTCCGACTCCCGGGCACAGCAAACTCCGCCCCAGTTTCGCCCGCAACCAAGTGCCGTCGCATCGACGGCTGAGCAGGGGCCCAGCGCTGATGCCGCCCGTTCCATTATTCGCAACCTCAGCTTGCCGGCTTATGTCTTGAATGACGTCGCCAATTCGATGGGGCTGAAATACGCTCAATCGCCCGGCGTGAGCATTACGGCCGATACGAGCCGTGGCGAGTTGTTAATTTTGGCACCTCGTAACTTGCATCCCCGCATCGATACCGAAATTCGCGAGATGCTTGCTTCCGGGTACGTACAACGCGCCGGGCGTCAGATATCCACCGCCACGACCTCTAAGCAATTCCAGCTGCGGACTAATTCCTGGCGAGAGTTTGAGGATGGTCTGCAGTCGCTCGTGGGACATCGATTGCAAAGCACCACGACACGCAACGGTGAGTTGGCTTCTTTCGAGTTGGTTGACCAACCGATTGGCCGGGCATCCGTGACGGTCGATCGGCGTGCCAATGCGGTCACTGTGGTGGCCCCCGAGCCGACGATGGCTGGCTGGGAACAAGTCGTCGCTTCTCTCGATATGCAAAATGTATCGAGTGGCGAAATCTTGCAGATGACGCGTCTACAGAATGCGGAACCGGCTCCGATTCAACGAGCGATTCGCTTGCTGCGACAAATTCGGCCCGTGAACGGCGGCGGCGATAGCACCGTAGGTGTGGCGGGCAACAACGTTCGCTTCATGGGGACCGCCTTTAATCAACAAGAACAGGGTGGCGGTGCACCTCAGGCTGGTCAACCACCTCAAGGCAATCCTGCTGCGGCTGGTCAAGTCGAATTACCTGCCGAGGATGGTGAAGGTGGTCTCATTGGCGACGTGCAGATTCAGTTTGTCCCGGAACTGGGTGTGTTGATCGTGCGGGGGGCCAAGAAAGATGTCCAACGCGTGATGGATGTGATCAAACAAATTGAAGATGCCGCCGTGGAGACTCAGCCGTTGGTTGAGATCGTGCAACTACAACATGTCGACAGCGAAGCGATGGCCACGTTGGTGACCCAGTTGTATACCGACGTGCTAAACACGCGTGGCAGCTCGCTGAGTATCACCGGGCTAGTAAAACCCAACGCGTTGCTGCTGATTGGTCGCAAGGAGGCTGTCGATGCCGCGCAAGAGTTGATTACAAAGCTCGATACCCCCGTGCTTCCCTCCACGCAACTTAAGGTATTTCGTTTGCGAAACGCTTCGGCGGTCGACGCGGAAGAAGCGATCCGAGAGTTCTTCTCAGCGCGTCCGGGGAGCGATGAGGATTTGCGCCCCGTGTTGGGAACACGCGTTCGCATCATCGCCGATTATCGAACCAACAGTTTGATTGTGCAGGCGGCGCCCCGTGATATGTCGGAAGTCTCCCGGCTGATTCAAGATCTCGACGTCGATCAAGTACCGGCTCAAGACACGATCCGAGTGTTCCCATTGAGGAACTCGATCGCTTCGGAATTGGCCCCAGTGCTGCAAGCATCGCTCAACGGCGAAGGCGAAGCCACGGCGGCGGAGAACTTTACCCGTCCTTCGACGACGCTTTCCATCCTGGAAGTGAATTCGCAAACAGGGCAAACGATCGAGTCGGGACTATTGGCCAGCGTCGTGGTCACCTCGGACGATAACGCCAACGCTTTGGTTGTGCGTGGTCCTGGCAACAGCATGGCTCTCATTGGTGAGTTGATTAAGCAACTCGATCAACTGCCGGGAGCCGAAGCGCTCGTGAAGGTCTTCCAGTTGGAATTCAGTGACGCCACGGCCGTTTCCACGGCGCTCAACGAACTGTTCGCTGCTCAACAACAGCAAGGCGGCGGTGGTGGTACCGGGGCGCTCAACCTGCCACTGCAAACCGCGGCAGCCGACAACTCGCTCGTGCAATTGCGATTCTCCACCGACCCGCGGACCAATAGCGTGATCGCGGTCGGTTCGGAGAGCGACTTGGAAGTTGTCGAGAGCATTGTGCTGCGATTGGACACCGAGGGCTTTGCGGCTCGCGAAACCGAAGTCATCTGGCTTCGTAACGCACCCGCCCTGGAAGTCGCCGCGGCGATACAACAGTATGTCCAGCTTCGTCAACAGAGTTTTCAAACCATTCAGCCAGGTGGTGGCGGCGGTGCGGGTGGCATTGGGGTTTATGACCTCATGGATCGTGACTTGATCGTGGTCGGAGAGGAAATCACCAACAGCCTGTTGCTCAGTGTTTCACCTCGGCTCTATCCGACCATTCGTCGCATGATCGATCAACTTGATCGCTTGCCGCCGAACGTGATGGTGAAAGTCATCTTGGCGGAAGTCCGCCTCGGAGATGGATTTGAGTGGGGTTCGGAATTCGGTATTCAAGATTCCTTGTTGTTCGATCGCGGGTTGGCCGGTGCAACGTCAGTTCCTGGGTTTAACTTTAACGGAGCCGGTGTTCCGAACAATAACACGTTGGGCAGTAGCACGGTGGCCCCGCAGAGCTTGAGCACCTTCGGACTGGGACGAGCGAGCGACACCTTTGGCTACGGTGGCTTTGTGTTCGCCGCCGCCAGCGACTCGGTGAGCCTGTTGTTGCGATCACTGCAAGACGCCAACCGGGCTCAAATCCTGAGCCGTCCGGTGATCACGGCTCGTGATCAAACAATTGGCCTAGTGCAAGTCGGGCAAACGGTGCCGCGAGTCAGCGGTGTGAACCAAGCCGGTGCCGTGGGTGGTACTCAAGTTATCACGACTGACGAGGAAGTAGGATTGATTCTACAGATCCTTCCCCGCGTTGGTTCGGATGGCACCATTCGATTGGAAGTCGATGCGGAACGTTCTGCCCTGGGCCCGATCGCCGAGGGGATTCCAGTCGGATTCGATGTGAACGGCAATCCCATCCTTAGTCCGCGGATTGACCGTACCCGAGCTCAAACAACCGTGACCGCCTACTCGGGTCAAACGGTGGTCTTGGGTGGTTTGATTCAAAAGACTCGTGATCAATTCAGCCGCCGCATCCCTTATGTTTCGGACATCCCTTACCTGGGCGCTCTGTTCCGCTATGACCAAGAACGAGAGGTGCGCAGCGAGTTGCTGATCATCATGACTCCTCAAGTCATCAGTGGTGATGAGGATTGGGAATATATTAAGCAAGAAGAGTCGAGTCGGATGAGTTGGTGTTTGGCTGACGTTGTGGAGATGCACGGCGATGTTGGACTGAATGGTGGATATGGGCTGTGGGGCCCCGCGATTGGTCCCGTGATCTATCCTGATGCCACACCGATGATCGATGATATCGAGCGTGCTTATATGACGCCGCAGATTTTACCTGCTGAGGAGCTGGGACCTGGGGAAATGATGTCCAATCCAGGCAACAGCATGGTGCCCGAAATGATTGAGGATCCAGCCGGACGAATCCCAGGGCCGATTAACGTGCGACCGGGTGCACCGGGAGTCAGGGGAGTGCCGCAGAATGCTCCCAACGCGCCAGGCGTCATTGAGCCGGCTTATCCAGTGGCTCCGACAGGCGGTGTACGTCAAGTTCGCCACGCTGAGGAACCTGCGGGCCGTCCTGTTCGCTTGCCACAGCGAATCCCCTCGGTTCGCTAACACGGTTGCCGATTGCGAAGCGGCGAGTTTGTCATCTCATACCGATCAAGACCACCCGACAAGGTAAAGTTATGCGAGTTCTCATGTTTGCCCTCTGTGGGATGTTCCTGTTCAGCGGATGTGCCTCGCTGACTTCGACTGAGAGTTGGAGTATTCCCAATCCGCTGAATCGTAAGGAAAAGGAACCGAAGCCTTATCCCAAGCCAGTTAAGCTGGCTGCGACGTGGGCCCCCGACACCCTCAGCTCACCTGGCAAGACGACGACGCGAGGTTTCGGCGGACGGCTGTTCTTCTACGATGAGAAAAGCCGTGCGGTTCCAGTTGAAGGTGAACTGTTGGTGGTCGCTTATGTGAATTCTGATGTCGAAGGGGCGCCGCCGCACACCCGGCGATTCGCTTTTACTTCCGAACAGTTGACCAGTCACTTCAGTCAATCGGACTTGGGCGCCTCTTACAGCATCTGGATACCATGGGATGCTCAGGGAGGGATGCAGACCACGGTGACCCTGGTGCCCACCTTTACACCAAAGGACAGCAGCGCCTTCCAGGGCGCTTCGACCGTGGTTGTTTTGCCGGGGCGTTTGCCCGAGCAAGTACGGCTGATGCAATCGCGACCCAAGAGTCAACAAATGGATGCATTGCAGCAAAGAGGCGATACGCTGCCCGAAAATATTCGCCAGGTCGGTTTCCGTCGGCAACCTCAACAGCAATCGACCGCTCCGCGGAGTGGCGTGATTACCACGACGATTCCGATGGGTAATGACATGAACAAGCGAATGCGTTAAGGGCTTGTCACCGGTAGTCGGTAGAGCGCATAGGTCGTGTCCGCTTCCAGCCTTTCTGGGTACAGGCGTGGAAGCGGCGGCTCCCCGGCAACGACGCGTAAGTCCACCAGGATGTAGCTCGCATCATAGTCGGCTGCTAGGCTGGCTAACACATCATACTCCAGCGGCGTATGCCTCCGCCGCAGGCTCACTGGAAAGATACGATTGATCCGCCGTGCCCAATCGAGCAACGACGGTACATCCTGGGGAACGTCTTTCCAGTTGACCACTTCGGCCCGCCGCGCATACCAGCGGAATGTATGCTGGGCTCGCGGAGTGATAAAGACCGCATCCTCGCTGGTCTCTTGGCGAATGTAATCGCATATCTCTTGCCACTCCGCAAATACTTCTGCGCGGGATTGCATCGTCATCGCTGGACGATCAGGCAGCACCACGTCATGCGCCGTCACCACGGCGGCCGGCAAATCATACCGCAATTGCGTAAAGTAGTCGCGAGCCACCATCGTCAGGCTGAGTGCGATCCCAGCAACGGCGATGAGTCGCCAAAGTGCTGCCCGTTGGCGGTGCTGAATCGGCAACACCAACCATCCCAACGCAACCATCGCGGCGGCGAGCGGCACTAAGGCATCGGTCATGCGAAACCAATAGAACCGCAACAGTTTGGCTCCCAGCCCACCGTCGATCGCCGGGATCAAACCGACTAACAGACCAACCAGGGCGATCGCTGGTCCACCCGCAGCGAACAGCAGGAAACGCCGCCAACGAGCTTGGTCTTTGAACTGGGCATGTTTTAACAGTGACCAAGCGGCCCCCGCGGTGACGATCGCCAACCCACCGTGCCGCACATACCAATGCCAGGGAAACGAGCTGGGAGTCAAGTGATGGCCGAGTCGACCATACGCGTAAATCCGTGCGGCAATGATCTGGTCAAAGGGTGAAACTCCCGCCGCGAGCTGCCATGCTGGCCACAACCCAAACAATGCTAGGCCGCCGCCAGCGAACAGACACAGCAGCTCGCGCCAGCTGGGCTGCTGACTTCCCCACCAACGCCAATCGATAATCCGCACACCCAAAGCGGCGACTACCGACCAGCCGCCGACTAACACGTGAAAGGCAGCGGCGGCACCCAGCAATGGCCACACATAATTCCAGCGGCCCCGCACAATCTGTGTCAATCCCAGCAACATGAATCCATAAGCAGGGACCTTCGCTTCAATCCCGCCGATCACCCATTCACCGGCCAAATTGGCATAGGTGATGCCCGCCATCCAAACAATCGTCACCGGTAGCATGATCAAGCTCAGGGAGCGAACGCTGCGGCCCGAGTGTTTGTCAGCGGAATGTTTGTCGGCAGAGTACAGTTCATCGGTAAACAGCCGTTGGCCAAGTCGCTGCAAGCCGAGCGCCAACATTGACCATCCAATTAAGCGTCCGATCCAGGCAACGGTCGGCAAGTCAAAGAACTGCAGCAACCAACCAAAGCTGAAATAGAAGGTGCGGTGAGCTTTACCGCTGCTGACAAAGGGATCGTTTGCCAGCCATTCAGGTTGCCAGAAATTTTTCGCTTTGGCCAAATAGTGGGCTTCATTCACGGCCGGCGGCGGACTGCCCGCTAACGCGAAAATCACCAGCAGCAGTAAACCGACCTCGGCGAGTGGGATCCACCAACGTCTTGAAGTGTGTGTGCGATTGATGGGATTCATCGATGTGGTGTAATTGGGCGAGCACCCTGATGGTAATATCCGCTGGGTAGCGGTTCTCTAATGATACCAGGCCGCCTCCAGCCAATCGCCTTCAATGGATCGGTTTGCGGATTCGCGTACGGATCGCGTCCCCCCGGCAACAACTCGCCAGCTGACGGTTGGGGCGCCACGCTGTTGGGTGGATTGGAGGGCGTGGTAATCGGCAGATCGGAGGGCGAGCGTTCCGGCGGTGGCGTGGGCAGCAACTCTCCCCGCGGTCGCTCGGCTGGTACTTTGTCAATTTGCCGCTCGCGATTCTCGGATCTTGGGGTCGGGGCCGCCGTGACGGGAGGAGGGATCGAGCCTGACATGTCCGCCGGCTGCGGCGGTTGGTAAATCGGAGCAGACATCATCGGCGGCTCCCTCTGCGGCTGCGGTGGGTTTAAGTGCAAAACGCTTGATTCGTCCGAATAAGTTTGCATTGGAATGTGCTGGGATTGCATATCCATCACAGTCGCGGACCCTTGAGGCGTCGGCTGAAACCAGGCTGGCGAGCCGTATTGGTAGTCGTTGACCGGAGCGGCCGCGTGGTGGTGCCCATATCTGTGCGCTAACCTGGGTTCCTCCCAGACTTGTCGCGGCGGCAGTGCCCACAAACGGCTGGGGGGACCTGGCCGCGTGGCATGGTATCCGTCGCTGTAACCAAAACCGACAACGCGCCCGAGACGATTCAGGCCCGACAGAAAAGTCCCATGCTCGGGTGCCTGCGCAACCGCTTCGGTTGTGCCACCTGCCGCGGTCATCAGTAGAGTGCCAATCGCCAGTTGGCTGCCGAGCAGAATGCGTTGGAACGCACGTCTCAGCACCGCGCGATCGCCTCTTGGCTGCCTTCGTGAGCTGGCTTGATCGGCGTGAGGGCCGACGCGGTCGGTTAGTTGCGAGGCGGGCATTCCATGCTCCAACGGGTTACAAGAGGTCCGTGCTCAGTTGCTCGGGGAGGCTGCAAAGATTTACCACCCGTCATTTCAGATTCGGTTTACCGTGCTGGCAAGCAACAGCAATCCAAGGTGGCGACCACTCCTGCCGAGTCTAAGCTTTTGGGGCGATTTAGTGGTTGCAACAACTGTAACGATTAGACCGTGGCCGGTTCAATCTACGCAAAGAAATCAATTCAAATTGCAACACCCCAATGACCATTGGGGCCTAGGTTTGTGAGGTTCGAATTAGGTAAGGCGGTTTGATTTCGGACTCGGCAAAGTTTCCCCACTGCAATCTCGCCACGCTTTCCTGCTGAACATGTTATGACATTTAATTCAAATCGAACGCGTGTTGTCATCGATCCGACGGTTCAGTGGGCGTTGGCTAGGCGGTTAACTTACCACTGGGTTACGTTCTTTGCCCTGTTAATCGGGATCAGCGCTTCACTGCGGGTTCTCTTTGACCTGGTCGATTACAGCTTTGTCGAAGCATGCAATCGAGCATTCATGGAACAAGTGCCACAGATCACGATCATGGTCTTGGTGCTGCCGATGTTTCTGTACGATAGCCTCAAAATGAGCAATCGCTTCGCCGGCCCAATGTATCGGGTTCGCAAATCGTTGGAACTCATGGCTGAGGGCATTGCTCAACCGGTGATTAAGTTCCGTGATGGCGATTTCTGGCTGGAAGTTGCCACGCAACTGAATGCGGTGCGTGAGCGACTGGAAACCCTCGAAGTTCGCAACGCTCAACTGCAATTAGAGAATCGCCAATTGCGGGAAGCGATGGAAAATCGGGACGTGGAGGAATTGTGCTCTGACACGCGTCGCTAAAGGGTCGAAGGTAACTAAGCACCTATCCGAAAACTGTGAGCCGACGGCGCTAGCCGCGGGCCTTTTTTATGGTTC
>CAZHTX010000222.1:0-9068 GCA_964535475.1 uncultured Pirellulaceae bacterium | reverse complement strand
TTGCGGCCTTGTCGATCTGTTCAGTGGATCGGTAATTGCCCGGCAGGTCCGAAAAACATGATATCGCCCGCGTCGTAGGCGAGATCAACAAAAGAGAAAAAAAGAACGGGAACATCATGCTCCTAGGCCCCGGGAGGTGGGGAACCACGTCGCCTTCTTTGGGCTTTTTCAAACCCTTAAAGCGAGCTTCGAAGGTGGCAAATTTCTCGGGGTCGCACAGCTTAAGGCCGACGACGCGATCCTCCAAGCGATCACGCACGACGCTGAAGTCACCCATCGTTCCGCTGACGCTGGAACGAAGACGTTCGAAGCGAGCTTCGACATCGAGGCGTTTTTCAGATTTCAGAAGCGAACGGAGCGAATCAAGCAGGCTCAAGCGAGTACACCTTACTTATCGGAAGCTACTTCCCACAGTAATCAATGGTGCGGGCGATCTCGCTCTTCAAATTCCGACGAGTCACGATGCGGTCAACAAACCCGTGCTCGAGCAGAAATTCACTGGTCTGAAAACCCTCGGGCAATTCGATTCCAATGGTCGCTTTGATCGTCCGCGGTCCGGCAAAACCGATCAGCGCCCGCGGCTCGGCAAACACAAGATCACCGAGCGACGCGAAACTGGCGGCAACACCTCCCATGGTGGGGTTGGTCAACACGCTAATGAACAAACCGCCCGCTTGGTCATAGCGAGCGAGGGCGGCCGAAACCTTGGCCATCTGCATCAGCGAGAGAATCCCCTCATGCATTCTAGCTCCCCCTCCCGAACCACTGATGATGATTAACGGAAGATTTTGCAAGGTGGCCCGTTCGATCAGCCGCGTTAAACGCTCGCCGACGACGGATCCCATGCTTCCCATGATGAAAGCCGAGTCGGTGACGGCAAAAGCGACACGTCGGGCGCGCACCATACCCGTTCCGGTTATCACCGCATCGCTTAAACCAGTCCGTCGCTGTTCGGCTAGCAGTCGCTCCGCATACGGCTTACGATCGGCAAATTCCAGCGGATCGACGGGGCGCAAATGCTCGTCCATCGCCTCAAAAGTGCCCTCGTCGAGCACTTGGCTGATCCGCTCCCGCGCCGAAACGTAAAAGTGATAGTCGCACTTTGGACAAACGTTTAGCCTACGTTCGACCTCTTTACGATAGACCGACGCCGAGCAACCGGGGCATTTCAGCCACAGCCCCTCGGGGACGCCACGTTTCTTCGATGTCTGGTTTCCCAGCTGTTCCGGCGGGTTTACCTGGACGTCTGGAGAATCGCTCGTCGACGGTTTGTCTACTGTCGCCATAACAACGGAAATAGGGGTTCGCGAGTTTACAACGATTACGCGAAATGCGTTCAAACGCCACAGTTTACTCACAAATGACGTTTAAACGCACGGCCAAATTGCCCGCGAATTGGAGATTTTATTCCCGCTTAACCTTCCTCCTCGCCTCCGCGGGCACGCCATTTGAGGAAGCTGTCAAGGAAGCCTTGCAGCTCGTTGCCCTCGAGCACGGCGTTAAAGCTGCCGACGTAATGCCCCGTGCGAGCATCTTTAACGCGTTGATCGGGGTGCAGAAAGTAGTTGCGAATTTGGCTGCCAAAGCCGGTTCGCACCAGCTGGTTGTATTTCGCCGCATCGGCAGCTTCACGACGCTCCTCTTCCAGCCGAGCCATTCTGGCTCGCAACATTTTCCAAGCCGCGGCTCGGTTCTGGTGCTGGCTACGCTCACTCTGACACTGTGCCACGACGCCGGTGGGGACGTGGGTCAAACGAATCGCACTGTCTGTCTTGTTGACGTGCTGGCCCCCCGCCCCGCTAGCCCGATAACGATCCTCCCGTACATCTTTTTCCTGAATGTCGACTTCGATCGAGTCATCCAAATCGGGCGAAACCGCTACGGCAGCAAAACTGGTCTGCCGTTTCCCTTCCGAGTTAAACGGACTGATCCGGACCAGCCGGTGCATCCCTTCCTCCCCCTTCAGGTAGCCGTAAGCAAACGGGCCCCGCACGGCCAATGTGGCGTGATTGATTCCCGCTTCCTCGTTATCTTGACGATCGAGCAGGGCGATGGAAAAGTCATGCGCCGATGCCCAAGAGGAATACATCCGCAACATCATGTCGGCCCAGTCATTGGCATCGGTGCCGCCATCCCGCGCATTGATCGTCAACAACGCGTCGGCGTTGTCATTCGGACCGCTGAGCAAGGCTTTCAGTTCGAGCGCCTCGAGCAATTCAACCAATCGCGAAATCTCACCGCGAACCTCAGACTCCAGCGCCGGCTCATCTTCGGCCATCTCCAGCAACCCTTCGAGATCGGCAGCCGACGTCATCGCGTCTTCCAAGGGACCGACCAGCGATTTCAGCCCTTTTAATTGGGCGACCGTTGTCTGCGCAGCAGCTTGATCGGTCCAAAAATCAGGGTGCGACATTTGGTCTTCGATCTCTTCGACTTTATTCCGCTTCGCAGCGTAGTCAAAGACTGTCTCCGAGAGAGGTCAATCGTTTCTTTATCTCGGCGGCGCGGTCGTAAAATTCAGATTCCATACTGGCTCAAAGCCTTAGGTTATGCAAAACAAGTTTATGGGTTACTGTAAACGATAGCGGCCCCAGGGCGAATCACGAACCGGAGTCAGTAATTTTCGGAGTTGCCCGGAATGGCAAGTATCGTATTAGCAATGAGTGGTGGCGTCGACAGCAGTGTCGCTGCGCACTTGCTCTGTGAGCAAGGGCACGAAGTTGTCGGCGTTTTCATGCGGCACGGCGAGGAATCGGCGGCGGCTTGCCAGATCGAACCAGCGACAACCGGTTCAACGGCAGCCAATTCAACGCCAACCAATTCAACGGCAGCCAATTCAACGCCAACCAATTCAGCAGCAACCAATTCAGCAGCAACATCGCCGCTGCTGCCGATCCTCCGCGAGCGGGCGGATCACAAGCAGGGCTGCTGCAGCGCCAGCGACGCGATCGACGCCCGACGGGTGGCCGACCACCTCGGTATCCCCTTTTACGCACTGAACCTGCAAAAGGATTTCCGCAGAATTGTCGATTATTTTGTCGATGATTACACGCAAGGCCGCACCCCCAACCCGTGCGTGATGTGCAATAACTGGATCAAGTTCGGGCGGTTGTTCGATTTTGCCGACGGCATGGATGCCGATTTCGTCGCCACCGGTCATTACGCTCGCATCGACCGCAGCAATCCGGCACAGCCCCGCTTGCTGCGCGGACTCGATTCCCACAAGGACCAGTCTTACGCCCTGTTTGGTGTCCAGCGGCAGCGGCTCGGGCGGATGCTCCTGCCGGTGGGCGATTTCACCAAGAGCGAAATTCGGGCGCGGGCGGGCGAACTCGGCTTGGGCGTGGCGGAAAAGAAAGACAGCCAAGAAATTTGTTTCGTCACGGCTGGCCATCACAGCGATTTCGTCCGCGCCCGCCGCGGCCCCGATGCACCCTCCACGGCGGGCCAATTCGTGACCACCGATGGCCGCGTGGTGGGGGAACACCAGGGGATCGAAGCCTTCACAATAGGGCAACGCAAGGGGCTGGGGATTGCCCTCGGGACTCCGCACTTCGTCGTTGAGATCGACGCCAACACCAACCGCGTGGTGCTCGGCTCCCAGCAGGAACTGCTCCGCCCGGGGCTGTTGGCAGATCAAGCAAACTGGCTGGTGGATCCACACGACTTGCCGCTCGATGCGAATCAGTCTTGCCCTTGCGAGGCGCAAATTCGTTATAACAGTTCCCCGCAACCTGCCCGGTTGATTTGCAGCGTCGCGGAGCCAGGCAAATTTCGCCTCGAGTTCGACGAACCTCAAGGTGGGATCGCCCCCGGACAGGCTGCCGTGATTTATCACGGTTCGCAGGTCCTCGGTGGTGGCTGGATTACCCGCTCCCTGGCAGCTAGTGACACTTCCTCTTCCTCACTCTCTTCGAAAAACTAGGCCACCAGCGATGGGTCTCTACGATCGCGAATATGGACGCTACGACGATCAAATGCCACCGATCGGTGGCAAGGTGGCTGATAAACCCGCCTGGCTGATCATCTTGGTGATCACCTCGGCGGCGTTCTTGATCGATATGCTGCTGTTCAGTCGCGAGCATCAACTGCAAAGAGCCATGGCGGCCAACGCCGAGACGCTGTTTAAGCCCTGGCTTTGGTGGCAATGGGTGACGTATGCCTTCGCGCATGGAAATTTCCAACACATCATCTTTAACATGATCGGGCTGTTCTTCTTCGGTTCCGCTGTTGAACAACGCATTGGACGTGGTGAGTTTGTCCGGTTTTATTTGGTTGCAGCCGTGCTGGGCGGAGTCATCCATTCTCTCATCTTGTTCCTGTTCGAGGGTTTTACGCCTACGGTCGTCGGTGAGTTGATCGCTGAGTCTGGTCCAAACGCCATTCCTTCAGTCCTCGGCGCTTCGGGCAGCGTGATGGGATTGGTGATCTTGTTTTGCTTTATGTACCCCCAGGCCACCATCTATTTGATGATGGTATTTCCGATCAAAGCTTGGGTGGCCGGAGTTTTGTTCGCAGTCTTCAACCTATATGGTGCGTTCGTGCAAAACACCGGTACCGCTTTCGATGTCCACTTAGCCGGCATGGGCTTTGCCGCCGCCTATTACCTCAAAGGCTGGAACCTACGCTTTCTCGCCCCCGATCGCTTGACGTCCAGCTTTGGAAATTTCCCCCAGCGTGGCCCCAGACTTCGGTTGCATGATCCCGAGAAAAAGTTAGCCAGAGAAGATGCCGAAGCCGATCGAATCTTGCAAAAGATCCACGAACAGGGCGAATCCAGTTTAACGTCGGCAGAACGCAAAACACTCGAGCGTTACAGCCGCCGCATGCGAAACAAATAGCGAAACGGATAGATTGGTGCTGCGCCCAATCCCAAGACGTCAGCACCTTGCCAATACGACTGGATAAGTTTTAAGTACCTATCGAAAAACGCAGCTAAGTAACGATTGGAGAACAATCGCTTTTTCGCTTTATGGTGCGGCAGCGTCAGGGAAAGCCAGTTCCAATAAACGATCCAAGCGGGCACGGAGCAATTGCATTTGGTCGCTGCTTAAACCTTGTCCGACCAAGCTGGCGAGGTGCAGCAAGAAAATCATCAGCAGTGAAATGGGGATTAACAACAAAACCCACGGACTTTCCCCAAGAAACCACAGCACGTAACCGTAAATGGCTGCCGAACAAATCACAAAGCTGGCGGCAAAATAAATCGCCATCACAAAGGTCCAGATTTCCGGCCGAGGCGAAAATCTGGCAAACAGCAACGACCCTTCGGGGGTATCTTCAATCTGTACGGAGAGATGTGGAGACCAAAATCGTTGGTCAGCCCGCTCGACTTGAAAATCGACACAGCGTCCCGCCGAAGCCACCAAGCCTTTTAATTCAGAGCTTTCGATCGCGGCGCGCAATCGCTGCACCGCTGGCTCGGCTGCCAACGGCAAGAGGATTCGAAACGTGGGTTGTAACTTGAGTGACTGCATGACTGTTCCGCCTTCCAGCCGTCAGCGTTTTAAATGGATACCGCTCTGCCGCGGTTAACCATCGACGTTGGCGTCTCCGGTAACCTTATCTTTATACATCGACAGTCGCCCCAGCGCCAGATCGACATCCTGGGAACTGGCCCCGTGAGCTTCTAGCGAATCGGCTAAATGGCCAAAAAACTTGGCAAAGTGTTTACCGGTTATCCCCTTGCCACGATGAATCGAAGTCAGCTCGGCTCCCGTGTATTGGACTGGCCCATCCATGACAGAAGCCATGAACTCAAACTGCATTCTTTGCAGACGTTCGACTTCGACATGTTGGAAGAAAGGTGCCAATTCCGGATCGTCAAAGACTCGCCGGTAAAGATCCCGCACCACTGCGTTCACACCGGCTTCGCCACCCAATCGTTCAAATAGCACTTCGGTTTGGTCCGACATAAAATAATCGTCGCGTACGTGAGGAACTGGTCGAGCGGGCGCTCAACCGTGGTGCACTTTCTTTATTCAGTGTCCATGATTCCAACCGGTGAATCAACCACGGACGACTTCCGCGATCTCTCGCAGCACCGCCACGTGCTGGGGCGACCAACCGCCACGCTTGGTCGACTGCCCAGCATCATCGGGATCGCCCAGGCCGCTATCCATCGCCAATTTACAGCGTGACATAATCAAGTTGCGGATTTCTTCGGCGTTGTCGATGCCTTCGATGCGGCCCACGTGCGGGCCCATGCCGCCCGTCTCGGGACTGCTGCCACCGCCGGCCGTTTCCACCATCACGTTAGAAATACCAAAATAGCGTTCCAGCGGCCCTTGAGTGACTTTCACATTCTGAATGTTGTTATAAGTCAGCGTGGTTTCATGAATTAACCAGATCCCGCGGCGAATTCGCAGGCTGCGGTCGCTCAACAAATACCAAGTCGTGTCGTAACGCAGATGAATGGCGATGTAGATGGCAACATCGGGCAGGATAATAATCGCCAACGCCAGCGGCGTAATCAATAAACCAATCATCGGCTGGGCAACGATCAACGCGATCCACAGTCCGATCAGCACCACGTCGGAGACTACCAACCAGATCCAAAACTGGAACTTTAAGTAACCCAAAAACCCTTCGCTGGGACGAAAGGCCTGCACGTTCTGCCCAGTTCCCGCTGGCAGCTCCGGCGGCTGGTCGGGAATGCGAAACCAACGCACCAGGCGTTTCCAAATGCCCCGGTAAACCCAGGCCGCCGCTAATTGATGCCCGCTGTTCATTCCGGCATCCCCCCGCCACGAGTGCTTTCCGCCGAGCCTGCGCTATCGGAAAAGCCTATGCTATCGGCCGAGCCTGTGATGCCAGCAGAAACAGCCCCTGGTTCGGCCCGCAAACGGATTCGCAAGTTATCGCGGATTTCGGTCAACAGGGTAAGCACCGAATCGTCTTCCGCAGCAGCGTGTTCGTCGGCAACCGTGTCCCGATCGAGTCCTTTGGCCCCGCGCATTTGGGCATACAGATAATCTCGCAAACTGTCCGTCTGCAGCACGCCCTCGATGGTCATTTCCGGAGCCGCACTCCCCGACGCTGTCTGAATTGCCACATTCGCCAACCCCATCCAGCGTTGAAAAATGTTGTTGGTCAAGTGAATGTCTTGGATCCGGCGATGGGTCAGATTGATCTCGCGACGGAACAACACCCCCCACTTCATCGACACGCCATCGGCCTCGAACTGATACCGCAACGTGATGTATTTGCAGAGCAACGGGATGAAAGCGAAGGGGAAAAGCGGGCCCGCTGCGAGGCTGACCAAGGCGTAATATTTCAGCAGCACTGGATCGGGCCGCTCGATTTTCTGGGGGTCAAATGTTTTTTGGGGAGCAGATGAAGGTGCGGCGTCTTTGTTCATTACTGCATCTGTTTTCGAAAAGGTGTCGTGGAAAACGGGGTTGTGCTCGTTCGCCTGGGCCTCAGTATATCTCGCCGCCGTGCCGACTCCCACTCCTCCCACTCAACCGTTAAACTGAAGGTGTTGTTCTGGAAGTTTGCAAAGTGATGCGGGCAAGGATTGGTACAATGTGGCACACACCCACCGGTAAACGCGTGGTCGACGGAGTGGAAGCGGAACTGATCCGCGAGTCTATCAGCACGATCCTCGAACAATTGCTGTGTTCGTCGCTCGAATGCGAAGATTTTTGTTTTCAATCGGGAATCGAAGTTTTCGATTGCTTGCCGCTGTCGCAGAAATTGGCTTCGCTCGAATTAGCGGGACGACATCTGCTGACCGACACCGAGGATGCGTTACCGCTGACTGCGGTCAACGAATCGGTGGTGGGAGTCATTTTTGAAAATATCCGCCAACACATTGAAACCGAGATCGATACCGAGCGTTGCTACGAAGCATGCTTCGGCGACGAAGACTCGGCCTGGGAAGAAGATTCCGAAGATTGTTTTCAAGGCGATCGCTACTGGCGGCGGCAAGTCCTCGTGACTTGCCAACAAACGCTGGGCAAGGACCCCGCCAAGCAGTGCCTGGCGAGCGAGTTTGACTGGCCCTCGGTGGAGTGTAATGACTTGCAGCGTTGGGACGTCTTGATCGAATTGCTAGCCGATCGCATCCTCTGGGATCGTGATTACGAGATGGCCGAAGCTTTCCTCGACGATGCGCCCGAAAACGCCACTGCCAAAAAGTTAATGCTGGGGATCGACGAAGACTATTTTACCGGGCTGGCCCCTGACCCACGTGACGAAGTCATGGATCAAGTGGTGCTCTCGATTCGCCGACTGACCCGGCCCAAACCGCGGTGATCTGTTCCATTGAAACGCCTGCGACCGCGGGGCTAACAGCTAACAGCTAACAGCTAACAGCTAACAGCTAAGGAAACGACTGCGAATCAAACGAAATCTGCTCGTATCTCTTGCTCGAAACAAAGCTAATGACACAACTTCGCCGACGCAATTTTCACTCGCTGCTGGGACTTGGATTCGCTGCCGCCATGACACCCTCTCGCTTGACCGCCGCCCAAAACCCTGGCGCCGACAGCCCAGGCGCCCAAAACTCAGGCGCCGACAGCCCAGCCACGGAAACGCGTGCCAACCCGGCAGCGACTGGCGGTCCACAGGCCGGACCGCTGGCGATCGCCACGTGGTCTTTCGGACTGGCGGCTTGCCAACAAGCGGTGCAGACCATGGCCGGCGGTGGGCACCGGCTCGACGGCGTCGAACAGGGGATTCGCGTTACCGAAGCCGATGCCGAAAATCGCTCGGTTGGTATCGGCGGAATTCCCAATGCTGACGGCGTCGTCCAGCTCGATGCATGCATCATGGACGGGCAGCGGCAACGAGCCGGCGCGGTCTCCGCGCTGGAGGATTATCCGCATCCGATCAGCGTGGCCCGGCGAGTCATGGAAAAGACGCCCCACGTGATGCTGACCGGCACCGGCGCCGCCGAGTTTGCCGCCGCCGAAGGGTTCTCACGCGGCGATCTGCTGGTGCCCCGCGAGCGCGACGCGCACGCGAAATGGCAAGCCAAACGCAAGAAGCCGGTCGGCGGTATTGATCCCGTCGACTCTTCCAAACAGGCCCCCGCCGTGCCCGCAGATGACAGATCACTGAAC
>CAZHTX010000221.1:5062-9069 GCA_964535475.1 uncultured Pirellulaceae bacterium | reverse complement strand
ATTCGAACCGTGATTGATACCCGAAACACACAGATCAATCTCTCGCTCTTTAAGGAAATCATTTAGCGGCGTCTTGGTGAAGGAACCAGGTAATTGCTTGTCGATCAAAATATCCCTGGGTCTGGTCTCCACCTCTTCGTGCAACTGCAACACGATCTCCGCCTGGTCGCGTTCGGCAGTAATGCTGGATGGCCGCTGCGCGATGCTGGATGGTCGCTGCGCGATACTGGATGGTCGCTGCGCGGTGGCAACAGAGGGAACTGACAACGTGAGGGCAGCCACCGCGAGCATGCGAAGCGTGCGCGGCATCAGCTCCCGCCAGCTGGCAGGCAGCATCCGGCAGTTTCGCTTGGGATTCACAGCTTTGACGATCAACGTCATTAGAAACGTCGCAAGTTGGAGATAGTTTGCATCATCTGGTCACCGGCCTGCACGGCTTGGCTATTCAGCTCGAAGGCGCGCTGGGTGGTAATGAGATCGATCAGCTCCTGCACCGGCTCGACGTTTGAGGCCTCCAGGTTTTGTTGACGAATCACACCGAGTCCGTTTTGACCGGGGATGTTGGGAGTTGCCACCCCCGACGCGTCAGTCTGCATAAACATGTTCTCACCGACTTTCAGCAAACCATCGGGGTTGACGAACTGGGCGAGTTGAATCTGGCCTTGGGGGGCAAGTTCAATATTTCCTGGCTGCCGCACCATGACTTGACCATCTTGGCTGATCACCACGCGTTCGGCATCGGGTGGGATGGTGATTGCCGGTTCCAGCAGGCGACCGGTTTGGGCCGAGCCAATCACCAACTGGCCCAGCGCGTTGATATCAAGATTACCCGCGCGAGTGTAAAATAGATTACCGGTCCGCGCATCATTCACTTGCAGATAACCATTTCCCTCAATCGCGATATCGAGATCGCGGCCGGTGGCTTGCAAAGTGCCTTGGCGCTGGTCGGTCTGCGTGCTGTTTACTCGCACCCCGAGCCCGACTTGGGTACCAACCGGGGAGGGATTCCCATCGGCGTCTAAGACCCCCGGATAGGCTTCGGTGCGATACAGCAGATCCTCGAAATTGGCGCGATCTTTCTTGAAGGCGGTTGTGTTGATGTTTGCTAGATTATTAGCAATCACATCCAGCTTGGTTTCCATCGCGTCCATGCCAGTGGCCGCGGTGTATAGTGTTTGCACACTCATGAAATCACCTTCGATAAAATATTTTTCAGGATTGGCCGCAGAAAAAAAACGCTAGCAAAAATCGTTGTTAAGAATCCGCTATCCCTGGAGGACTCTGGAGATCAAGGTACCGACCACTGTGTCTTGGTTCTGAATCATTCTCGCATTCGCTTCGTAGGCTCGACTCGCTTCGATCAGTTCCATCATGGCTGTCGTTGGTTGGACGCCTGACTGCTCCAGAAATCCGCTGACCACGGGCCGGTCGTTGCCGCGCAAGACTGGCAGTTCTTCGCCCGGCTGGAAGAGGTTGCCGCCGAGGTGCTTGAGGTCGCCTACCTTTTCGGGGCGAGCCAGCATTAACGTGAAGACTTCTTCACCCTGTTGAATCCGGCCGCCGTTGAGAATGCTGTGGGGCAGCGTGGGATCGATGGAAATATTCCGCCCCTGCTGGTCGAGCACCCGATCGCCCTGCTGATTGATCAATTGCCCCGAACTGTTGAACAAAAAATTTCCGGCTCGGGTCAGCAGCGATTGATCGTCCCGCTGGACCACAAAAAAAGTTGTTGGGTCATTGATGGCAAAATCGGTTTCATTACCGGTGGATCGCAATGGCCCTTCACCGTGCTGCGTCACCTCGGGCTGGATGGTCAATCCGCCGCCGACGTCGTTGACTCCGCCGGTCCCGGGCAAAGCTTCACCACGCTCAATCAATTCGGCGAAACGGGCCTGAATCACCGCCTGCTGAGGCTTGTAGCCGGCTGTTTGCACGTTTGCCAAATTATTGCTGAGGACCTGCAGCCGATGATTTTGGGCGTTGGCGCCAGCCGCCGAAAGGTGCAATCCGTAAGACATTTCCCGCTAGTCTCGTAATGGTGGAATCCCCCCCACCAAAAATTTCCTCAAGTCTCAGGACTATCAAACCGGGAGACTTCTCCGCAAGAGGAGAGTTCCGCCCCTGTCCGATTTTTGACAACGTGCATAGACTAAAATCAGAGCGACTAAAATCAGAGCCGGCACTCCGAATACCGTTTCCCTGCTTTCCCCTCACTGCATCATGGCGACCGACGAACGCGATATTTACGAAGAGCACATCCTGCCGCACCACGAAGACCCCTACCATAGGGGGCACTGTGATTCGGCGACCCACGCCCATGAAGGGAATAACCCCCTCTGTGGCGATGTCGTCCGCGTGGAAATCGAACTCGATGAGAACAAACGTGTTCGGCAAGCTTGGTTTGTGGGACAGGGGTGCACGGTCAGTCAGGCGTCCGCTTCGATGCTGGTGGAAAAGATCGAAGGAATGACGCTGGAAGAACTCAAGCAGTTTTCCGCTGCTGACATGCTGGAGTTGTTTCAAGCCAGTTTGACTCCCAACCGCCAAAAATGCTGCTTACTTTCCTGGAGAGTCGCCCAGGGAGCGCTGCATTCGCCGGTGAACGGCCAACAAACCAGCCACTAGCCACTAGCCACCAGCCACTAGCCACCAGCCACTAGCCACTAGCCACTAGCCACTAACAACTACCTTCCTGAGGAAAATTTAGCCTGATGTCAGCCACTGACACCCAGTCGTTAGCGCTACGAGCAGAGGACTACCGCGCCGACTTTCCGATCTTGTCCGAGCATGTCAGCAGCGGCGCTGAGATTGTGTTTTTGGACAACGCGGCCAGCACTCAGCGGCCGGAGGTCGTGATCGAAGCGATGTCGCAGTGTTATCGCGAGTACTACGCTAATGTTCATCGCGGGATTCACACCTTTAGCGAGCTATCGACGTCGCGGTATGAGCAGGCGCGGGAGCGGGTCGCCAGCCTGATCCATGCGGAAACAAGCAAGCAGGTCATCTTTACCGCTGGAACCACCGCCGCCATCAACACCGTCGCCAGGAGTTGGGGTGATGCCAACGTCACCGCTGGAGATAACATCCTGCTGACGATGGCCGAGCATCATGCCAACATTGTTCCTTGGCAGCAATTGGCCGCGCGGGTGGGAGCTCACGTTCACTTTGCACCTTTGACCGCAGACGGACGCCTCGACTTGGCGGTGGTGGCTGAGTTGCTGGATCGACTCCGGCCCAAGCTATTTGGCGTGACGGCGATCAGCAACGTGCTGGGAACGGTATTGCCGATCGAAGCGCTCGTGCGACTGGCCAATGAGCGGGGCGCGGTGACGTTGGTCGACGCGGCTCAAGCGGCACCTCATCAAACGCTCGACGTGCAAGCTTGGCGACCCGACTTTCTCGTCTTTAGCGGTCATAAGATTTGCGGCCCGACCGGCATCGGAGTTTTATATGGTCGCGAACAGTTATTGCAGGAGATGCCTCCTTTCTTGGGAGGTGGTTCGATGATCCACCAGGTGACAACGGAAGGTTTTGAGCCAGCCGGGTTGCCCGAAAAGTTTGAGGCGGGCACTCCGCCGATTGTGGAAGCGATTGGTCTGGCTGCCGCCGTCGACTATGTTTCTCAAGTCGGCTTGGAGCGGATTGAAAGCTACGAACGGCAGTTAATCGAACGGGCCCACCGTGGTCTGGAAGCGATTCCCGGCATTCGCTTGCTGGGGCCGGCCCCCGAAGCGAAAGCGGGCATCGTCAGTTTTGTGTTCGACAACGTGCATGCCCACGACATCGCCCAATCGCTCGACGTGGCCGGCGTTGCAGTCCGCGCCGGACATCACTGCGCAATGCCGCTGCATCAAAGTTTAGAGATTAGCGCCAGCACGCGGGCCAGCTTTTATTTCTATAATACGCCCGCCGAGGTCGATCTCTTCGTCGCAGCCGTGGGCGAAGCCCGCGACCGGTTTGCCCCGCGGGGACGCAAACGTACTCGCACCCACTGAGTCGATACTTAC
>CAZHTX010000221.1:0-4962 GCA_964535475.1 uncultured Pirellulaceae bacterium | reverse complement strand
ACTAGCCACTAACAACTAGCCACTGATCCATGCCTCGATTTATCCATGCGGCGGACATTCATCTAGACAGTCCGCTGCGGCGGCTGGAGTCTTACGATGGTGCTCCGATTGATGAGATTCGCGGAGCCACGCGTCGGGCGCTGGAAAATCTGGTGACGTTGGCGATTGAGCGGCAAGTCGATTTTGTGGTCATCGCCGGAGATCTCTACGACGGCGATTGGCGCGACCAACAAACGGGCCTGTTCTTCGTCGGCCAAGCTAGCAAACTACTTCAAGAAGGCATTCCGCTGTACGTGATTCGTGGCAACCACGATGCGGCCAGCGTGATCACCAAGTCGTTACCGCTGCCGCAGAATCCCAATGGAACGGCCATCATGCTGGGGACGGAGCGTGCGGAGAGTGTGCGGCTGGAGACGTTCGGAGCGACCATCCATGGTCGCTCATTTGGCACGCGGGCGGAGACGGAGAATTTGGCCGCCAGCTATCCGATGCCCGACACTGATATGTTTAACATCGGTTTGTTGCACACCAGCCTAACCGGCGCGGAGGGGCACGAACCTTACGCGCCCTGTTCGCCGCAACAATTGGCCGATATGGGTTACCAATATTGGGCGCTCGGGCACATTCACCAAGCGAACGAATTCCAGCTTGAGGGGGCGGCCCCGATCGTCTTCTCTGGCAACATTCAAGGGCGTCACCCGCGGGAGACAGGCGCGAAAGGGTGTTGCTTGGTGGAATATGACAGCAGCGGTTTGCTGAGCCGCGAGTGGGTACCGTTGGATGTGGTGCGTTGGGAAGTCTGCGCGATCGACGCCAGCGATGCGGACGATTTTGAAAGCATTGCCGAAGCCTACACGCAATGGCTGGAACGCCAACTCGAGATCAGCGGCGAGCGGCTGTTGGTAAGCCGGGTGCGAGTTCACGGCGAGAGTGATTTGCATGGCGAATTGCTGAACCGCCAGCAATATTTTGAAAGCGTGTTGCGGGCGCGGGCGATGGAAGTCGGCGTCGATCGCGTGTGGTTGGAAACGCTGCGAGTGCGAACGCAGCTGCCCTCGCGAAGCCAGCCCACGCTGTCCGATGGGCCGTTGGCCAGCGTGATGGAAGTGTTCGCAGCCTTGGTCGACAGCGGAGCCGAAAGCGAGCTGTGGCAAACGACCGGGATCACGCAAGAGTTCGAGGCGCTGCAACGCAAACTGGCGCCCGATACTTTTGCCGTGGAGATGGAGGAGCTGTTAGAAGAAGCCCGCGCCGGATTAATGGCTCGATTGCATGGTTCGCAGGAATCGCAGCGTTAACGTTAACGGAAAACAACGTGCATATAGATCGTGTCGATTTGCTCGCCTTCGGCGGCTTTACCGATGTCAGCTTGGACTTTAGCGCCGACCAGCATCCCTTTCACCTAGTCTATGGTCCCAACGAATCGGGGAAATCGACCAGCCTGCGAGCGATCACCGCTTGGCTATTTGGCGTCCCCACGCAGACCGCTGATAGTTACTTGCATAACTATGGTGACCTGCGGATTGGCGGGCGGTTAAGCTCCGACAGTTTCGCGGCCCTGGAATGCGTCCGTCGCAAAGGGAAATCACGCACGCTGCTGACACCCGACGAGTCGGCCGAAATTGAAGCTGGGCGGCTGGAGGCTTTTCTCGACGGCATTGACGAGGAAACTTTTCTGAAGGGATTTGGCCTGGACCGAGAACGTCTCATTCAAGGTGGTCAAGACATTATCAAAGGGGAGGGCGACCTGGGGGAGATTCTTTTTTCCGCCGGTGTTGGTGTCAGTCGCTTGAGCCAAGTGCGTGAAGCATTAGATGACCGCCGCAATGAGCTGTTCGGGATCAAAAGCCGGACGCGGGAACTGAATAAGCTGTTCAGCGAGTTGAAACAATTGCGGGCTGATCTGGCTTCGCAAACATTGTCGGCTGCCCAACTGCAACAGCAAACTCGCGAGTTAGACTCAGCCCGGCAGGCGGCTGAGGAACTCCGCAAACAAATTCAAACCACGCGACTTGATTTGGAAACGGCCGAACAGAAATTAGAAGCTTTGCCGCTTGCCCGACGAAGGCAGATCTTGCAAACCGAATTGGTCGACTATCAAGGTCTACCGGAGCTCGACGACGATTTTGCCCAGCGACGACGCAACGCCGAAACCGAGGGCAAAGTAGCCAGCAAAGCCGCGGAACGTGCCACCGCGCACCTGCAGCAATTGCAGTTGAAGCTGGCTCAAATTGCCGACCCGGCGGATTGGCTGGTGTTTGAAAATCGCATCGAATCGCTCGCCAAACAAGTATCCGTTCGGCAAAAGGATGCTGAGAAACTGAGAAATCTGGCGCGGCAGGGCAAGGAGGTGGCCCAGCAAGTTGAGCAATTGCGGAGCGAGATGCGAGCCGCCGGCGCAATCTCAGCAACGACCTGGAACGAACAACTGACGGCGACCGACCGCGCTTCCATTCGCGAGCTGGAAGAGCAGGGCATTCGCGTGGAAGAACAACTTCGTGCCAGCCAACGCGGTTGGGAACGCCAGCAAACCGAATTGGCCGAAGCGGCGGAGGCGATCGCCGCGCTACCGGCCCATGTTGCCCCGCCCGAGTTGGCCGACGCGCTGGCCGTGATCGAAGCCCCGCAACGACTGATCGAGGCCTGTCAAACCGCCGCCGAGGAACGCCAAAAGCTGGCCGCCCGGGCCGCAACCTGCACGCGAAGACTGAACGGTTTCACAGGTGAACCGACCGCTGCGGCAATGTTACGGCTGCCGGCCGAGACGGAGCTGCAGCAATTAGCCGCCGCTTGGCGAGCCGCCGCCGAACAGGAAACGCAAACGCAACAAGCTTGGGAGGCGCTGAGGCAACAGCAGCACACACTGCAAGCCGAACTGGTCGGTTTCACGCAAGCCGGTGGCGTGCCCAGTGAAGCGGAATTGTTGGCGCTGCGGCAAAGCCGGGATCAATTGCTGGATAGTTTTCTCGATACATCGCCGCCGGTATCAAATGCAGAAACAACCAGCGAAGAATTTCTGCAGCAATTGCAGCGACGCGAAAGCGAATTGCGAACCGCGATCCTCGAGGCGGATCGTATGGTCGACGCCATGCGGCACGCGGCCGAGCAGGTTGCCCGGCGGCAACGGATCGAACAAGAATTGGTGACCGTTGGTATCAAGACGCAGCAGGCGGAACAGGTGGCTGAGCAAGCGGCCTCGCATTTCGCCCAGCAGCAGCAGACGTGGCTCGACACCTGGAACCAATTCGGCGTCCAAGCGGGCCCGCCGGAGGCGATGAAGCAGTGGGTCCTGCAACATCATACGTTGGTGGAATGCGTGCAGGAATTACAGCTGGTCGAAGCCCGCTGCGAGCAATTGGAACAACGCCGCCAGCAATGGTGTCAGCAACTGACGAGCGCGTTGGAGAAATCTCAACCCTGTGCCGCTTGGCTGGCAGCGGCCACCCCGACCAGCGACCTGCTGACCCTACACGCCCGCGCCCAACGCGTGCAGCAGGAGGACCAGCAACTGCGGGAACAACGCCAGGAACTGGAGCGAAGTCAGCAACAAGCGGCACGCGACTCTCAGCGGGCCGAGCGGAACTATCAACAGGCGGAACAAGAATTTCAACAGTGGCAAACTGCTTGGCAAACTTTGGTGGAACGCTTTTCCGCGCGTGCCGATTTCTCGCCGCGGGCCTTTCGCCAACTGCTCGATACCCATCAACTGCTCAGCCAAAAACAGGCCGAACAGGGGCGACTGGCGGACGAGCAGGCTGAGATTCGCGATGAGCTGCAACGCTTCCGCCTGGATATCGGTCGCCTCGCTGCCGCTTTGAGCAATGCCGGACTCGCCAACCTGGGACCGGCCGACGAGCTGGCTCGGCTGCAAGTGTTGGCAAACATCCAGCCCAGCACCAACCAGCCCAGCACCTCATCGACAGCAGGGGAAGCGGTTCCACACGAAGCGGTTCCACTAGAAGCGTTTGCTGAGGAAGCGATTGATTTAGAAGTTCGCTTGGCGAATCATTGGCAAGCCGTGTTGCGGGGCTGTCAACAGCAGGCCCAGCAGCGTGCCACCCTGCTGGAGCAAGTCCAATTGGCGGAGCGAAAGTTGGAAGACCAGCGACAGGAAGCGAACCGCTGGGATGTGATGCTGCGAGGATTGTGCGATGAAGTCGACTGCGATAACCCGAGCGAATTGTTTGAAATTGAGCAACGTGCCACGCAGAAACGTCATCTCGATGCCGAGCTGCAACAACTGCAGCAACATTTATTGCGGTTAGCCCGGGGCAAGGAGCTGGACGCATATGCGAGCGGCGTGCTGGCGGAGGATCAAGTCGAGATCAGCGAACGGATAGCGATCTGGCGGGATGCATTGGAAACCGCCGAAGAGCAATTAACGGAATTGAATCAGCGGATTGGCGGATTGGCGAAAGCTCAGGAGGCCAACGATGGCAACGGCACCGCGGCGGAGATCAACCAGCGAATCCAAGATCGCACGGCCCGTGCCCAGCGGCTGGCGCGTGAGTACGCCGTGCTGACGCTGCAATCGACCACCTTGGAATTGGCCATGGAACGTTATCGCGAAGCGAACCAAGGTCCGATCGTGGGCCGGGCCGAAGCGATTTTCCAGCAGTTGACGTGCGGTGCTTACACGCAACTCAAGCCGCAATTGGACGATCGGGGAAAGCGGGTGCTGGTTGGTGTTCGCAGCGATTCAGAAAAATTAGTACCCGCGCAACATATGAGCGAGGGGACCGCCGACGCCCTGTTTCTCGCTTTGCGGCTGGCTAGCTTGGAGATCAATCTTGAGACGAGACAGCCGGTTCCGCTAATCATTGACGACGTGCTGGTCCAGTTCGACGACCAACGCAGCGCCGCGGCGCTGCGGGTTTTGAGCCAATTAGCCAGCAAAACACAAGTAATTTTCTTTACCCACCACCGGCATTTAATTGAATTAGCCGAGCAGCATCTGCCCGC
>CAZHTX010000220.1:4168-9083 GCA_964535475.1 uncultured Pirellulaceae bacterium | reverse complement strand
GGGTGGTCACCGCGACATCGTCGGGGGAAATGCGAAAACAAAAGTATAGTTCTGGCGAAAGCTAGGGAACAAAGTTGTGGGGCGGCATCCTCAACGCGGTCCCCAACGCGTATGCTGTCAGTAATTACTTCGTGCGGCTATCCTGCATATGCTCAACGGCTTTTCGGTTCGATTTCAAATATTCGGAGATAACCTCAATGCGTTTCACATTACTATCTGGCTTGCGTAGTGCTCGTTTCGCCTACTCTTGCTTGGCGATCGCATGCCTCAGTTTGACGATTGGCTGTGGCGGGGACGCTATGCCGCCAGCGGAAACTGGTCACGGTGGCGGTGGCCCCGATTCCCACGATGCGGCTGGCGGTGACCACGCGGGCCACGACCATGCCGCGATGGGGACTCATGGAGGGCACGTCGTGGTGCTCGATCCCGGTCACATCCACGCCGAATGGGTGCATACCGACGAAGAGGAATTGCTCGAAGTTTACGTGCTGGACAATCCGGCCGCAGTTACCGGTGTCAAATTGGTGGCCGTAATCGCTGGGGAAGAAGCGCAAACATTCGAACTGACCGGCGACGAATCGACTCCTGGGAAGTTCATGATCAAGAGCCCCAACGCGTTGACCAGCATTCAAATGGCTGATGGCGAAAGCAACAAGGCGACCTTGATTGTCACCACCGCCGACGGGGAAATGTCCACTTCCTTGACGGACGACCACGATCATGACGATCACGCTGGGCATGACCATGGTGAAGGCGAGCATGCTGGTGACGAGCACGAAGGTGCTGGGAACTAGTCTGCGATGGTTTAAAGAATCGCCAATTGATATCGTGCCGGAAATTTCGTCTCCGGGGTCAAGCCACGCGGGTGACTGGCTCCGGAGCAGCAGTGGCTGGGCCACTGCAACTCTTTTGAAGCAACGCAGCAGGTTTGGTGCATGCCCCTGGTAACTCTGGAAAACCTTAGTATTCGCTTTCGCGGTCCGGCATTATTCGATGATGTTTCCAGCATCATTGAGCCGGGTCAGCGGATCGGCCTGCTCGGACGCAATGGGGCTGGCAAGACGACGCTGCTGAAAATGTTGGTCGGAGACGTCACCCCCGATAACGGCCGGATTGTTTTTGCCCCCGGTGCGACCGTCGCGCGGTTGGTCCAAGACGTGCCGACCGATTTAGTCGGCTCGACCCGCCAAGTGGTGCTGAACGCGTGCGGTTACGAGTCAGACCAGCATGACGCTTGGGAAACCGAGCATCGTGTCGACACGACGCTCTCGAAAATGGAGCTCGATCCTGAGGCTCCCTTTGAAACACTCAGCAGCGGGCTTAAACGCCGTGTCCTGTTGGCCGCCGCGCTGGCGAATCAGCCCAGTTTGTTGCTGCTCGATGAACCGACGAACCACTTGGATATCGATTCCATTCTGTGGTTGGAGAGTTTCCTAGCTCGCTGGTCGGGAACTTTTATTTTCATCACCCACGATCGTTCGTTCCTGCAAAAACTGGCCAACCGCATCTGGGAAATTGATCGCGGCAAACTGTTTGACTGGTCGTGCGACTATCAGACTTTTCTGCAACGCAAAGAAGCCGCCCTCGATGCTGAGGAAAAGCAGGACGCGTTGTTCGACAAAAAGTTGGCCGAAGAGGAAGCCTGGATTCGCAAAGGGATCAAGGCGCGGCGGACGCGAAACGAAGGACGCGTTCGCGCTTTGGAAGCGATGCGAGTGCAACGGCAAGAACGCCGCAAGGTCGAGGGGCAAGCCAATTTGCAGCTGCAGACGGCGAATCGCAGTGGCAATTTGGTCGCCGAATTGACCGATGTGTCCTTCTCGCATGGTGATCGCCCGATCGTCGATACTTTTTCCACAACGATTATGCGTGGGGACAAAGTCGGCATCATCGGACGCAACGGGGCAGGCAAGACGACCCTGTTGCGGCTGATGCTCGGCCAATTGGCACCCCAGGCGGGTAAGGTTCGCTTGGGCACGAATCTCGAAGTCGCTTATTTTGATCAGCTTCGTGGTCAGCTCGACGAAGAAAAGTCGGTCGAAGATAACGTCGCCGACGGCAACGATCGCGTGCAAATCGGCGGCAAATCCAAGCACATCATCGGCTATTTGCAAGACTTCTTGTTCACCCCCGAGCGAGCGAGAACGCAAGTCAAATTTCTCTCCGGCGGTGAACGCAATCGCGTCCTGTTGGCGAAACTCATGACGCGGCCGGCCAACGTCATCGTGCTGGACGAACCGACCAACGACCTCGACAGCGAAACCTTGGATCTGCTGGAGGCTCGCTTGGTCGAGTTTTCCGGCACGCTGTTGGTGGTCAGCCACGACCGAACGTTCCTCAATAACATCGTGACCAGTACGATCGTCTTTGAGCAAGACGGAATTCGCGAGTATGTCGGTGGCTATGACGACTGGAGGCGAGCCGTCGCCCGCCGGCAACAGCAGCCCGCGGAGAACAAACCAACGAAGTCCGGCACCGCATCGAATTCCCAGGCAACCAGCCAGCAGGCGACCAGCCAGCAAGCAGTTGAGCAGCAGGGAAACGGGCAGACGGTCGCTGAGAAAAAGAAGCTGAGCTATAAGGAAACTCGCGAACTGGCTGCGTTGCCCCAGCGAATCGAGACGCTCGAAACGGAAATTGCCGGCCTGCACGAGGCGATGGCGGCGGCCGATTACTATCGACGTGAATCGTCCGAGATTGCTGCCGACCAGCAACGCTTGTTAGCCTGGGAAACCGAGCTGGCCGACTGCTATCACCGCTGGGAAATGTTGGAAGCACGCGGCTGATCTCGCCGACGCCTCGTTTTCACCACCCAGCTGCCCACCTTTCCATGAGACGCACCGCCGAGACCACTCCGGTGGCTCGCTTCGATTTTCCCACCTGAGACCATCGCGATGACGGCACCTGAAAACCCTTACGAGCTTGGCTCCACGGCGGCGACTAGCTCCGCTGAGGATGATTCCATCACCGGCGACAGCGCACCGCCGCAGCCAACTGGTTGGTTGACCGAAGATTGGCTGTCGGTGTTGCTGGGATTCGCGTTGCTCGCGTTGGTCCTTCTCAGCGTAATCTGGGGAGGCCAGGCGACTGAGATCACGACCGACCCCGATAGCGGCGAGCAGATCAGCGAGACCGTTTGGGTGAACCCGCTCAAGCCGTGGATCGGCAAACCTGGCAAGTGGCTGGCCAACCCGCTGACCGCCTTCGGCAAATGGCCGGCTATCCTGAGCACGTTCGCTGTTCTGGGTGTGGTCGGGCTGCTGGCGGGAATGGTACGAGGACGTTTCCAGCGCGGATTCCTGCTTGGCTTGACGGTGTTGCTGCTGCTCTCGACGGTCGCCTACACGTTGGCGGCCCAGGAGGTTGTCAAGAATTACAACCTCGAGTATGCGCTCTGGGCTTTGCTGCTCGGTCTAATCATCAGCAACACGGTGGGGACTCCCGGTTGGTTACGCTCGGCTGCCATGACCGAGTTGTATATCAAAACTGGTTTGGTAATTTTGGGAGCCGAGATCCTGTTCGGACGGTTGTTGGCCTTGGGCCTGCCGGGAATTTGCGTGGCCTGGGTGGTCACGCCAATTGTCTTGATCAGCACTTTTTGGTTTGGACAGCGCGTGCTGAAAATTCAATCGGCGTCGCTGAACATGGTGATTTCAGCCGACATGTCGGTCTGTGGAGTTTCCGCGGCGATCGCCACGGCGGCGGCCTGTCGCGCCAAGAAAGAGGAACTTTCATTGGCCATCGGCATGTCGCTGGGCTTCACAGTGTTGATGATGGTGATCATGCCGCCGATCATTCTTTGGCTGGAGTTGCCCACGATGGTGGGTGGTGCTTGGCTGGGAGGCACCATTGATTCCACCGGCGCGGTGGCGGCGGCGGGTGCTTTTCTGGGCCCCGAAGCATTGGAAGTCGCGGCTACGGTCAAGATGATTCAGAACATCCTGATCGGTGTGGTCGCTTTTGCCGTTGCCGGATATTGGGTCAAGTATCGTGAGCAAGATGCCGGTGGCGATTCGCGTTCGGCGGGAGTGGCTGAGATATGGCGACGTTTTCCGCGGTTTATCCTCGGCTTCGTGCTCGCTTCGCTGGTATTTTCTGTTTTGGCGAGCAGCGGTTCCGATGATAGCATGGTGTTGGCATCGACCAGCGTCTCCAAGTCCATACGGGGTTGGCTATTTTGCTTGGCCTTTGTCAGCATCGGGCTGGAGACAAACTTCGCCGCGCTCAGCCGTTTCATGGCGGGTGGCAAACCACTGTTGCTCTACGTGGTCGGACAATCATTGAATATTCTCCTCACCTTTTGCATGGCGTGGCTCGTTTTCGGAAAACTATATCCCACGCTGGTTACGTTTTTTGCCCCTTAACAGCAACTGGCGGCTACGTCGTGCAACCAACATGAAGGCGAAAGACTTGTGTCCACACGACCGTTCTGAAGGCCCCGCATTAGCTCCAGCAGATGGGCCACAGCGGCGCAGCGGCGGGGTTTGGTGGCTGACTCTCGCGGTCGGCTTGGTTGCCATCGTGTGGCTGGGAGTGCTGCCGCAACTGGCCAAAGTTCCAGCGATCCGCCAGCAGATTGATCGTAACGCGGATTACAGAATTAACGCGGATGCGATGTTTTACAGCGAAGTCGGTCCAATCGAGGGAATTCGGCTCCGCGTGGTCGATGGCCAGATCGTGCGAGAGCCGATGCTGATCGGCAGCGATGATCCGTAGCCGACTGCCTTCGCTGGGCAAATAGCCGTCACCTGAATTTCGAAGACATCGTGCTATGATGTTTAGGGGAGTGAGCAGCATTGGTTCAATGCGAGCTGGTTCCATTATCGTCCTCTACGCCCTAGACGCCACTTGGCACCGCGGAGAAAGCAATGCCGAATTCCGATGATCGAAATCGCCTCATCGGAATGCTTGCGGT
>CAZHTX010000220.1:0-4068 GCA_964535475.1 uncultured Pirellulaceae bacterium | reverse complement strand
AATCGGTTTCAGCTCGTGCGACCGCTCGCCGAAGGAGGTTTGGGCGAAGTCCTGGTTGCCAACGATCAAGAGCTGAATCGCGATGTGGCACTCAAGCAAATCCGTCCGCAACTGGCGGATGATCTCCGCGCGCGGCAGCGTTTTTTGTTGGAAGCCGAAATCACTGGCAGCCTTGAACACCCCGGTATTGTCCCGGTTTATGGCCTGGGGACTTATCAAGACGGGCGGCCCTATTATGCGATGCGGCTGATCCGCGGAGAAAGTTTACGGGCAGCGAGCGAGAGCTATCACAAGCGTTTTGCTGAGGATCGCCACAGCACCGAAAAGACGCTGGCCCTGCGGAAATTGCTGAACCGCTTCGTCGATATTTGCCAAACCATCGAGTACGCCCACAGCCGCGGTGTGCTGCATCGTGACATCAAACCTGACAACGTGATGCTGGGGCCTTATGGTGAGACGCTAGTAGTCGATTGGGGCTTAGCCAAGGCGGCCGGGTTGGCAGATGAGGCCGCTGAGGATCATGCGGACGGAACGTACGAGCCGACGTTGCGGCCCTCGGCTGGCAGCGGTACCGCACCGACGAGGATGGGTAGCGTGATTGGCACCCCCGCCTTCATGAGCCCCGAACAGGCGGCCGGTCAAATCGACGCGATGGGCCCCGCCTCAGACATTTATTCCTTGGGGGCGACGCTCTACTTTATCATTTGCGGAAAGACAGCGCTCGAATCAAGTGACCGCGCCAGCCGGGAAGACGTCAGCGCTTTCTTGCAACGGGTTGCCCGTGGCGATTATCCAGCAGCCCACCAATTAAACCCGTCAGTCCCGCGGCCACTCTCGGCAATCTGCTCGCGAGCGATGGCCGCATTGCCGGAAGACCGTTATCAGTCCGCGCAAGACCTGGCGGATGACGTCAGTCGCTTTTTGGCTGACGAGCCGGTGTTGGCTTACCCGGACCCGCCCGCGGTTCGCTTGAAACGATGGGTGCGCAGGCATCAGGCGATTGCCAGCACGACTGCCGCCTTGGTGCTCGCTTCCACGCTCGGCTTAATTATTTTCTTAACGATTCTGCAAGGTAAACAACGGCAACTTGAAGAGACCAACGATCGCTTGGAAGTGGCTCGAGCGACCGCCGTGGAAGCGGCCGAAGAAGCGGAACGGGGACGCCAAGCGGCCGATCTGGCGAAGGGCAACGAATTGGCTTTCAGCCGCTTTTTGGTCAACAATATCCTCGCCACCGCCCGTCCGCTCGGGCAAGCTGGCGGGCTGGGGATCGATATCAAAGTCGTCGATGCATTGCTGGCGGCTGAAGAAGAAATCGACACCGCCTTCGCGGAGCGACCCTTGGCCGAAGCGACCGCTCGTTCCGGATTGGGCGATACCTGGCAAATGCTGGGTGACTATCCGCGGGCCATTCAACATTACCGTCGAAGCAGCGAACTTCTTCAGCAAGAGCTGGGGGAGAATCACCTCGAAGCAGTCGCCAGTCTCTCCTCGCTGGCGCTCGCGCTCAAGGCCAATGGCGAGCTGTCCCAAGCGATCACCTTGCAGGAACAAACCTTGCGCGACTTGCAACAGCTGGTTGGCAGCGCCGACTCAAAAACCTTGATCGCCAAGAACAATCTTGGTCTCAGCTACCTCGACGCGGGCGATTACCCGAGAGCCATCGCGATGCTCGAGGAGGCGCTTCAAGAAACCCAAGATCTGTTCGGCCCCGATACTCCGCAAACACTCAACTCACTCGACAACTTGGCGGCCGCCTTGCGATTTGGCGATCAACAGCAACGCAGCCGAGCCTTAGAACTGTACGAGCAAGTGATTCCGAAAAAACGCCAAGTGCTCGGCGAGACACACCCGGAAACACTCTCGGCCGTCAACAACCTTGCCACCATGTTGCTCGATCAAGGCGACTCAGAGACGGCCATTCGCATGCTCGAAGAACTGGTCGAGCGAATGTCCGAACTGTTGGGAGCAGACCACGCCACCACGTTGGTCACGCAAACAAATCTAGCTTTCGCCTACGCGCGGGCTGATGCCTACGAAGCGGCCATCACGCTGCTGGAGGAGACTATCGAGCTTTCCAGCGAACAACTCTCGCTCGATCATCCCTCCACACTGAACGCCATCGATATCCTCGCCGTCATCCTCGATGACTTGGGTGAACTGGACCAAGCGATCAAGTTCTATGAACAGGCGGCCGCCGGTCGCGAACGAGTCCTGGGGGCCAACAACCCAGAAACGCTGACCACCAAAAGCAATTTGGCGTTGGCCTATTTGGCCAACGGCCAATCCGCTCGAGCGATCGAGATTGCCGAGCCGATCCTAGCGTACCGGCGACGCGTGCTCACTGACGATCATCCCTTGGTGACTCTTTCGCTCAACAACTTGGCAGCCGCCTACGCTGAGCATGGCGACCTCACCGAGGCCCGCCAGCTGTACGGTGAACTGGCCGACCTGCTGAGCGATGCTGAGGACCGTAGTGAGTATTGGCGAGTGCGAAACAACTTAGCAGACCTCTGCTTACGGGCTGGCGATTCCCCCGCGGCCATCGAAATTTACCAACAACAATTGGCAGAGCTGCGTGCCGCGCCCGAGTCGTACGCATTTTTTAGATCGCTAACGGCTCAGAACTTGGCAGTCACTTTGGTTAAAATCGGAGACTTTGCGCCGGCACAGAAGCTGTTGGGAGACTTAATCAACCAACAACGCGACAAAATCGCCGCTGCCGAGGACCCGGCTGCCCGTTCCATGCTGCGCAGCCTCCTGGTCTACTTAACCGAATGTCATTTGGGGCAACAGGACTACGTGGCGGCGGAGCGTGCCGCCAGCGAAGCAGTTGCCATTGCCAGCGAGCTGTTGCCGGGCGACTGGCGACTGTTTAACGCCCAAAGTCAACTCGGCGAATGCCTGCTGGGACAAGCCAAACTCGAAGAGGCCGCCACGATTCTCGAAACCGCCCACCAGCAACTGCTTGACCAACAACAGATGATTCCCCCGTCGATGAGAACAGACATCCTCAACGCATCGTTTGATCGTTTGATCCAGTTGGCCGCAGCGCGGCAACAACCGGCGGTCGCAGAGCAATTGCGGCAACAGCGTGAGCAAACGTTATCTGGCGAAGAGGCCCTTGGAACGAGCGAACCGTAAGTGCATTTACTTCTACCGCTGGCGGCCGGCATGCTGTTGGTCAGCGGCTTATTGCTGATCCAACGATGTGCCGCACATGGTGTCACACCCTGGACGACCACGTTCCTGGCAAACCAATGGGCGGCCCTGCTCTTCTCCGCCTTGTGGTTCTTCGGCGGCAGCGGCCAACCGCTGGCTTTGTTCTACCAGCCGTTGATCATTGCCAGCCTGTTCATGCTGGGGCTGGGGCTGACGTTCACCGCGGTGGAGGTTGGTGACGTTTCAATCGCTACTCCCGTGCTGGGCATCAAAGTCATTTTTGTCGCGTTGTTGTCGATCGCAATCAACGACACGATTTTGCCGGAATCGCTTTGGCTAGCGGCGATTCTCGCCACGATTGGCATCGGCTGCATCCAGTGGACCGGTGGTGGGCAGCATCGCCGCATCCTGCTCACCATCTCGCTGGCGATCTGCGCGTCGATATCGTTTGCCACATTTGACATTTTGGTACAGCGTTGGAGTCCCGCTTGGGGCGCGGGAAGATTCTTACCGTACGTTTACTGGACGGTGGGAGCGGTCAGCTGGTTTTGGGCACCCAAAGTCCAGTGGAAAAAAATCTTGGCACCCGAAGTGCGGACCCAGCTGCTGTTGGGCACGATGTTGGTCGGCGGCCAAGCCATCTGCATCGTGCTGGCATTGGCGATTTACGGAGATGCGGTCCGAGTCAACATTGTCTACGCGCTCCGCGGGTTATGGGGAGTCCTCTTCGCCTGGACAGCGGCAAAAATCTGGGGAGCGGGCAACAAACGAGCCACCAACCGGCAGATGCTGATCAGACTCACTGGTGCGTTGATTTTAACCGCCGCGGTCATCTTGGCCTTACTGGCCAACTAACATCCCAACCCGAACGCGTCAGCGAGGGACCCAACATCCCAACCCGAACGC
>CAZHTX010000219.1:0-9084 GCA_964535475.1 uncultured Pirellulaceae bacterium | reverse complement strand
CCCTCTTGGCCGGTCTCGGTGGCGCTGGTGTCGCGGTCTCGATGGCCTTCACCGCGCCGGCCACTCACGCCCAAGACGCGTGCTGTTTCCAACCAGCTTACCGGTTGCAGTGCGATACGGTGCTGGAGCCTCGCGTCGAGACTGCCTATCGTACTCGCTATCAGACCGTTCCCGAAGTCCGCGATGTTACCGAAACTCGCTACGTGCTGAAAACTCGCACCGAAGAGCGAGAAATTCGCGTGGCCAAGCCGGTGGTCAAGACAGCCTATCGCGAAGAAACCTACACGGTAATGAAACCAGTGCTGGAGACTTCGCTGGAGAAGCGTCAGCGGACTCGCACTCGCATGGTTACCGAAACCTCCGAGCGAGTTCAACAGGTCACCAGCTATCGTCCGGTCGTGGAAACACAAATGCGGTCTCGTCAATATCAGGTGCAACGACCAGTCACCGAGACGATGATGCAAACGCAAGCCTACACGACCCTCCGCCCAGTCGCCACGATGGAGAGCCGGTTGGTCGACGCCGGTGGTTATGTGCCGCAACAGGTGGTCACGCCGGGATCGGTGAATTACGGGCTCCAGTGGGTTCCGCGGGCTTACCAAACCACCGGCCCCCTGGGCATCCTCAGCGTCAACCGGGGCGGTCTGTTTTGGACACCCCAAGTCACTCCGCCGACGGTGCAAACCCAGCTCGCCTACCGCCCCAACTTTGTCAGCCAACAAGTCGCCAGGACTCAGTACGTGCCGGAAACGGTGCAACAACAAGTCCCAGTGCAAACGACTCGCATGGTCACTGAAACGGTTTCGGAACAAGTTCCCGTGCAAACCACGCGGATGGAAGCGGTCACCGAAGAACGCCGCATTCCCGTCACAGTCCAGCGTCCCGAGACCGAGACTTACGTCGAAGAAGTTCCCGTGCAACGTTACCGTTACGTGGCGGAGACCAAGACGCGCCGCATTCCCGTCACGACGACTGAGACCGTGTACGAGACGCGCAGCGAACCGGTGCAGATCCAATACTACGAACCGGAAACCTTCACCCGTCAAGTGACTGTTAATCGTGTGGTCCCCGTGACCGAGGAGTACACTCGCACGGTCATGGTTGCCCGGCCCCGAATCCAACGCGTTGCCCCCAGCTACTATGACCCCTTCGGTGAATCGATTTCCAGCGGCTACTCATCGCTGATGCCCCCGGTAATCTATCCCGGCACCAGTGAGATCGGTTCCAGCGTGTTAGGCTCCAGCGTGCTGACGCCCACGCCGGCTGAAACTCAAAAACCAAAAGCCGGGATCACCGGGATGAACTCGAAGCTGACGGGACCAGATGGCGACGAAGAAGAGCAAAGCCCTTCGGATGTCACCACGCCCGCTGCGCAGTCGGAACAGCCTGCTGACGAAGTCGACAACGGCAGCGACGACAACGGCCAAGTCACCGAGCCGAGCGACGAAGACCCGATCGATCCTCCCGCCTTGACCGGTGCCGGCAATTCGCCCGTGCTGTTTCGGATGCGTGGGAATTCCATTAAACGACAGCCTCGGGAAGCATAACTGCCGTGCCTGATTCGCCCCTGACCGAACGTAAATGTGTGCCATGCGAAGGAGGTGTCGAGCCTCTTTCACGCTCCCAAGCCGAGCAATTGCTGACCCAGCTCGACCGTTGGCAGTTGTCCGCCGACGGCAAGGCAATCTATTGCAAACGATCGCTGAAGCATTTTGTCGAGGCGCTCGGTCTGCTGAACGCAATCGGTGACTTGGCCGAGCGGGAACAGCATCATCCGGATCTGCACCTAACTGGTTATCGCAACGTCCGCATTGAACTGACCACGCACGCCATCGGCGGACTGAGCGAAAACGATTTTATCGTCGCCGCGAAAATCGACGCCCTGCCGGTCTGATGCTGCCTCGTCTCAAGGCTTTGTTGCTGCTTGAGGAATGCACCGGAGTCGATATTTGGCCGCTGGATTATTGCCGCCAACGCGGCATCCCCGAAGCTTGGCTCGAGCAGTTGGCCGACGCTTTTGAATCGGGCTACGATCGCGATATCGACACGATCTACTTCCAAGACCGCCCCGTCAATCAGTTCCACGGGGTGCTCGATTTTGATCTGGCGATCTTGCTGGGCCAGAGTTTGGGGATCGATGTAGAGCGGGTAACGGCCACCGCTCGCACGCCGACCGCCACGGTGCGAGCGATTCAAGAAGCGGTTGAAGAGGAAATCTGAGCATCGCTGTGGGGCGGCCGTCGCCAACCGCCCCCACAGCCTAATCGCTGGCAGCACCGATTCTTAAGCCGCTTTGACTTGCTCGCGAATCTTCACGAGCAAATCCTTGGTCAAGCGAATTCCGGTGAACTCGTCCGGCTTACCGCCCTCCCATTCGATACCGACCCAGCCGCTGTAACCAGCATCGAGCACGATCTTCATCATGCGTGTGTAGTCGATATTCGCTTCGTTGCCGTTTTCGTCGAAAGCGTGCGACTTGGCGCTGACGGCTTTCGCGTAAGGCATCAATTCAGTGACACCTTGGTACTTGTCGTAAACTTCATTCTTGCCACGATTGATCGTGAAATTACCGAAGTCGGGCAAAGTCCCACAGTTGTCCATACCAACTTTTGCGATGGTTCCCGCCAGCCATTTGCCGTTGCTGCTCAAGCCGCCGTGATTTTCCACAATTACGTTCAGGCCCAGTGGTTTGGCGTACTCGCTGAGCATCCGCAAACCGTCGGCCGCGCGCTCTTGTTGTTCTTCATACGTGCCACTGCTGCCGGCGTTAACGCGGACCGAGTGACAGCCGAGGAATTTGGCCGCATCGACCCACTTCTTGTGGTTATCGACGGTCTTTTGCCGTCCCTCTTTGCTGGCCTCACCCAAGTTGCCTTCACCATCGACCATGATCAACACGCTGGTCACGCCATGATCTTCGGCCCGTTGCTTCATGTCGGCCAAGTAAGCTTCGTCGGTTGCCTTGTCCTTAAAGAACTGGTTGACATACTCGATACCTTCGATGCCAAATTCATTCTTGGCGATTTTAGCAAAGTCCAAATGGGCGATTTTGCCATCAAACAGCGAGCGGTGCAGCGACCACTGGGCTAATGAGATTTGGAAAGGCTCGGCTGCCGCAATCGGCTGCGGCTGGGCAAACAACCGGCCGGGCATCAAGCAAGCGGCACCGGCGGCGGCTCCCCAAGCCAATGATTGGCTGAGAAAATCGCGTCGAGATTGTTTTTGAGCGTCTGATGAATGGGTCATGGGGGTTGGTTCTCCGGAGATTGGGTGGGGACTTTCCCGAACAGGCGGTCGCACGGCGGCCGCGCTGGTAATTTAGCCAGTCTAAGGCTGCCTTGATTGTAACTACCGGGCGCGGCGGTTGCATCGGGAGTCTTTTTCCCCAGCCCGCTAGCGGAAAAGGGGGCGTTTTTCTTTCGCATCACGTAGCTGACGTCCCAATCTCGCAATCTCCGCGTAATCATCATCCTCCCGGAAACACCCAGCTGTCTCGCTTACTCAATTCGAGACTTGCGGAGCCCGTTTCGTCGCGAGTTGAATCTCACGCACCGCCAGCTCTATCTTTGCGACTCGCCGTTTCAAAGTTTAGCCTCCAACGACTGGATTGCCATTTTGACTCCGGCGACTTGTTCGATCAGCTCTTGCAAACTGGCCTGTTCTTTGGCCACGACATCGGCCGGAGCGCGACTTACGAAATTTTCATTCCCCAGTTTTTGCTGTTTGCCGGTGATTTGTTTGGTGAGCCGTTCGAGCAGTTTGTTGTTCCGCTCTAGCTCGGCGGCAACGTCAATAAACTGCTCTAAATCAACGTAGACGTCGAGTTCCAGCTTGGGCAGCGCAACATGGGCCGAGGTTTCTGGCGAAGTAATGTCGGGGCCCCAAGCGACCGCTTTGGCGTTTGCCATGGCGGCAAAGTACGTCGCCATTGGAGCCAGCAATTGCTGGGCTTGCTTTGAACATCGCACGGCAAAAGGCACCTCCTCGCGGGGAGGGATATTCTGGCGACTGCGGATCTCGCGAATGGCACCAATCGTGGCTTGGAATAGCGCAAACTGTTGTTCGATTTCCACGTCGATTAGAGTCGCGTCGGCGACTGGCCAAGCGGCCTTAATCAAATGCTCTGAGGCTTTCTCCGGAGCTTGTAAGCCTCGCTGCGGAGCGAACTGGGCCAACGTTTGCCAGATTTCCTCAGTCAAGAAGGGTAACAACGGATGGAGCAAGCGAACCATCACATCCAAGGCGTGCGCCAAAACACATTGCGTCGTCTGCCGTTCCGCCGGATCGGCTAATCGGGGCTTGGCAATCTCCACGTAAAAACTGCAAAACTCATCCCAGGCAAAATCATATAACGCGCGGGCCGCTTCGCCGTAGTGATAATGCTCGAGCGACGAAGTCACTGCCTGCGTGGTGGTGGTTAGGCGGCTCAGCAACCAACGATCTTCGATCGGTAATTGGACGGGATCGATTGCCTGAGGTTGATAGCCTTCGAGATTCATCATCGCGAACCGGGCGGCGTTCCAAAGTTTGTTGACAAAGTTCCGCCCGAACTCAAAGCGTTCGCTGATCACGGCCCCCCGCGGCAACTGCGTGTCCTCGGGAGTCTCAGCCCACTGCGTGGAGAAGGGTTGGTTGCACCCCGAGCAGCTGATCCGCGGCAGGGTGCGGTTTTTCTTGGTTTGCTCAATCAGCTTGCCGCAATGCGGGCACTCATACTGGACCGGCATCCGCACATCTTGCGTATCGGTCGTCAGCCAGGCCAAACCGAATCGCATCGCATCGGGACCAAACTTATCGATCACTTCGACCGGGTCGACTCCATTCCCTTTACTCTTGGACATCGTCTCGCCGAGTCCGTCGAGAATTTTGGGATGGATATAGACTTCCTTGAAAGGAACTGCTCCCATGTTGTTCAGCCCCATCAACACCATGCGGGCTACCCACAAAGTGATAATGTCGCGAGAGGTAATCAGCGTGCTGGTGGGATAGAAATAGTCCAGCTCCTCGGTTTTCTCCGGCCACCCCAGCGTGCTGTGAGGCCATAGCGCGCTGCTGAACCAGGTATCCAGGACGTCAGGATCTTGCACAAACCCCATCGCTTCGATCTGTTGCTGAGTCGCTTCGTCTTCGTCGCGCATGCAAACTTGTACGGCCTCTTTCCCGTCATACTGGACAGCCAACGTGCCCGCCGCGTGGGCTGGTAACGTTTGCAGCCGGGCGACCACGTCGGTGGCCGCTGCTGGGGAGGTTTCCAACGACCAAATCGGAATGCGATGCCCCCACCAGAGCTGACGACTGACCGGCCAATCGCGTTTTTCACTGAGCCAATCTAAATAGCCTTTGCGATACCGTTCGGGGAAGATTTGCACCTGGTCGTTGCTGACCGCATCCATCGCCGATTGGGCGAGATCTTCCATTTGCACAAACCACTGGTCGGCCAAGTAGGGCTCAATCGGCGTTTTGCTGCGATCGGAATAGGGCAATTCAATTTCGCGTTCTTCAACCTCGCCGAGCAGCCCCAAGGCATCCAAGTCGGCGACCACCGCTTTTCTGGCTTGCGCAATCGTCTTGCCCGCGTAGGGACCGGCCGAGTCATTGAGCGTGCCGTCGGGGTTGAGGATGTTGATCATTTCCAGATCACATCGCAAACCGACTTCATAGTCATTGGGGTCGTGGGCGGGAGTGATCTTGACGCAACCGCTGCCCAGTTCGGGCTTGGCCCAGGCGTCGGCAACGAGGCGAATTTCGCGATCCAACAGGGGCAATCGCAGCATCCGCCCCGCAGCGGCCATGTCGCGGAGGGCGCGGAGCGTCGGCAGATGCGTTGTTCGGCGCTGAGCGATCGCCGCTAATTGTTGATCGATGGCCGCGTGTTCTTTGGCCGGGCTGCTGGCTCGCTTGGCCAACAGTTCTTGCTCAACTTGATCAAAGGCCCCATCGGGATCGGGGTGAACCGCGACGGCCGTGTCACCGAGCATCGTTTCGGGCCGCGTGGTAGCAACGGTAACTTCCGTCGGCTCGCCCGGTTGGGGATCGATCACCGTGTAGCGGAAGTGCCAAAAGTGTCCAGCGGTGGTGGCCGTGAATACTTCGTCGTCGCTAACGGCGGTCTGCAAATAGGTGTCCCAGTTCACCAATCGTTTGCCGCGATAGATGAGGCGTTTGGAAAAGAGGTCGAAGAAGGTTGCCCGCACGGCCGACGCGCAGCGATCATCGAGGGTGAACCGCGTCCGCCGCCAATCGCAACTGCAACCCATCCGCTTCAGCTGCGAGAGGATCCGTGTTTCGTATTGGTCCTTCCAAGCCCAAATCCGCTTGACCAACTCCTCGCGACCAAGATCGTGACGCGATTTATTTTCCTGTTCTTTCAGACGCCGCTCAACCACGGCTTGCGTGGCGATGCCGGCGTGGTCGGTTCCCGGCACCCACAATGCCTCATAACCTTGCATGCGACGAAAGCGGATGAGGGCATCTTGCAAGGTGCTGTTCAGTCCATGCCCCAAGTGCAACGCGCCGGTGACGTTGGGAGGTGGGATCACGATCGTGAAAGGCTGGCGATCGGGATTGACGTTGGCATCAAAGCAGCCGGCTGCTTCCCAGCTTTGATAGATTCGGGGGCAAGCTTCGGCGTGGTCAAACCGGTTGGGAATCTCGTTTGTCATATTTATTTGGCAAAGTTAGTTTTGATGAAGTTTGTATTCGAAGGCATCGACGAGTGCTCGCCAGCTGGCTTCGATAATGTTTTCGCTGACACCGATGGTGCCCCAGGTGTGATGCCCATCGCCACTTTCAATGTTGACGCGGATGTGGGCCGCGGTTCCCCCGCTGGAATCGACGACGCGGACTTTGTAGTCGAGCAATCGCATCTCATCCAAGCACGGATAGGTATCCCGCAAAGCGCGTCGCAAGGCAGCGTCCAGGGCATTCACCGGACCATGTCCCTCGGCCGCGTCAAACCATAACGTTTCTCCCACGCGAACCTTGATGATCGCTTCGGCGAACGAACAATTTGCAGCCGCATCCCGGTCCCCAGCGACGACTCGATATTTGACTGTCTCAAAGTGGGGTGTGTAGGTTCCCGCCAAACGTTGCACCAGCAAATTAAAGGAGCCGCCCGCCGATTCGAATTGGTATCCGTTATTCTCCAAGCGAACAACCTCGGCCAAAATCTTATCGGTTAGTTCGCGGTCGGCTTGAATTTGATGCTTTTCGGTCAGGGCGGCAATGTTGCTCCGCCCACTTAACTCGCTCACTAAAATCCGTCGCTCGTTACCAACCAAGCTGGGATCGATGTGTTCATAGGTCTGGGCCGCTTTATTGATCGCGTGGACATGCATGCCCCCTTTGTGCGCGAACGCACTTTGGCCAACGAACGGCTGGCTGCTGCGCCACTGTAAGTTGGCTGTTTCGTAAACGAATCGGCTGAGTTCGGTGAGGTGGTCCAAGGGGGCCCCGCCGAGCACTTGCAGGCCCTGCTTTTTTAGCTGCAAATTGGCCATCACGGAGACTAGGTCGGCATTGCCGCAACGCTCGCCCACCCCGTTGATCGTGCCTTGAACTTGCTCGATACCAACATCGACAGCTGCCAAAGAATTGGCCACCGCCAGATCGCAATCGTTATGACAGTGAATTCCGAAACGAACGCCGCTGACCCCCGCCAAGGCTTGCTGGGCTTGTTGACAGATGTTGGCGATTTCCTCGGGCATCGTGCCACCGTTGGTGTCGCACATCACAATCCAGCCCGCCCCGGCGGACGCAGCGGCTTGAATCGTCTTCGCCGCGTACTCGGGGTTGGCTTTCCAGCCATCAAAGAAATGCTCCGCGTCGTAGATGACTTCACCATGCTGACGCAGAAAGGCCGTGCTCTCGCCGATCATGTCCAGATTTTCTTCCAGGCTGACGCGCAGCACTTCGGTGGCGTGATAGTCCCAGGTCTTGCCCACCAACGTGCAGACGGGTGTTTCCGCAGCGACCAACGCCTGCATGCCTGGATCATCAGCCGCTTTCACTCCGCGGCGACGAGTCATCCCAAAGGCACAGACTTTGGCGTTGCCCAAAGATAGTTTGCGGACCTCGCGGAAATAACTGGCGTCCTTCTCGTTGGACAGTGGATAGCCCCCTTCGATGTAATCGACGCCAATTTCGGCAAGCCGCGCAGTGATCTGCAATTTATCTTGCAAGGAAAGGCTGACCCCTTCTCCTTGGGTGCCGTCGCGAAGTGTGGTGTCGTAGATCGTGATCGCGCGCATGGATACTTTGGAGCTGTTGAGCGAGATGGGAACTGGCGAGCCGTTGAGCTCATAAAAAAACCCCCGAGGCACTGGCCGCGGGGGTGTGGAAATCATATCGATATATCCGTACACGCACCCGTCAGTCGCGGCCAATTGCCGCGATGATAATGACAAGTACGGTGGCGGGGGTCGAGGTCAAACACATAGTGCAAAAAGCCTAGACAGGAACGCTAGCGGCTGTCAATGCCCCCCGCGTTATTCAGTGCTCACCGCGTTATTCAGTGCTTACCGCGTTATTTGAGTCCGCGTTATTGAGCCCCGCGGCAGGTAGTGCTGTGTCTTCGGCAAATTGCAAGACGACATACCACCCCGTCTCCCGCTGACCGGCTTGGCGGTCCGTCACGCAAATTGGGCAAAAAGCGACCCGTTTGGTGCCCCCGTTGGGGTCCAGCGGGTCGTGGAATTCGTCGATCATAGCGGTCGCTGCAATCGCCGCTCGGGTCTGCTGCGAAGCGCTTTCGGCCAGCCTTGCCGGTGCTAATTGCATCATCAGCCTCAGCTCCTCGGCCAAGACTCGGATCTCGCGGCCCCCCGCACCCTGCCGTTCTGGCTCGTTAACGCTGTTGGCGACAGCGGGCAAATCAGTCGTATTGGTGTTGCCGTTTGACGCTTGAACTGAATTGGGGCTGGGGAAGCTGCGATGGTCGATTACCAGACCAAAGGCGTCACCGGCGGAAGTCTGGTAACTGCGAGACTCGACCAGCAGCGGGCGGTGCAGAGGGTTGGCAATCGAGTTGAAAATTTGTAGGTCTCCGACGCTGACCGACATCCCCAAACGGCCGATGACGCGGTC
>CAZHTX010000218.1:2500-9104 GCA_964535475.1 uncultured Pirellulaceae bacterium | reverse complement strand
GGCGGTTGGGGGCCAACTACGGCAGGACGTTTTTCGCGTCAGTGGTTACGATTGTCGGCCAAACGCGGCTAACCAACCAACGGCAAATTTCCTCAAACTGCTGACGCCATGCCCGAAAAATCTGCGGCAATCGTATATCCTCATCAACTTTGGGCTCGACACCCAGCGGTCGAGGCTGCCGATCACGTTTACTTAGTTGAGGACCCGCTCTATTTTTCGCAGTTTAATTTCCACGTCCAGAAATTGGTGCTGCAACGGGCCGCGATGACGGAGTTTGCCGACCGTTGTCGCGACCAGGGAAAATCGGTTCGCACCATCGAGGCCAAGGAAATACCAAATTCGAGCGGCATCGGGGAGCTGCTGCGGCGGGAATCGGTCAAGCAAGCTCACATTGTCGAACTGACTGACGATTGGTTGACGAAAAGCGTCATTTCCGGATGTCAGCGAGCGGGCGTGCAAGTCGACTGGCTGCCCGATCCGGCTTTCTTGACCCCCGAGGAGGTGCTCAACCGTTGGTCGGGGCGCGAGCATTATCATTTCACCAGTTTCTACATCGAGCAACGTAAGCGCCTCAGTTTGTTGCTCGACGCAGCAGGCAAGCCGGTAGGAGGAAAATGGACGTTTGATACGGAGAATCGCAAGAAGTTACCCCGCGGGTTGACGGTGCCTGAAGTGCCGCAACCGAGCGAGCGGCCCAGCGTGACCGCAGCCAAGCGTTACGTGGCATCTGCTTTTCCTAACGCGATCGGCCACGTCAACGCTTTTTGTTACCCAGTTACGCATCACGACGCGTCCGTTTGGTTAAATAATTTTGTGCATCAGCGATTGGCCCAGTTTGGTGACTTTGAAGATGCCATTTCCAGCCAACAGACGTTTCTTTTTCACGGGGTGCTGACGCCGATGTTAAACATCGGTCTGCTAACACCGCAGCAAGTCATCGATGCGGCATTGGCTCACAATGATGATGTCCCTTTGAATTCACTGGAAGGGTTTCTGCGCCAAGTGATCGGTTGGCGGGAGTTCGTGCGTTTGATTTATCTGCATGTCGGCGGCCAGCAACGCACCACGAACGCTTGGAATTTAACGCGTCCGTTGCCGGAGGCGTTTTACACCGGCAGCACGGGGATTCTACCGGTGGATGATAGCATCGAGCGGTGTCTGAAACATGCTTACTGTCATCATATCGAACGGTTGATGGTGCTCGGTAATTTTATGTTACTTTGTGATGTCGCTCCGAATGCCATTTATCAATGGTTTATGGAGTTGTTCATTGATGCGTTTGACTGGGTGATGGTCCCCAACGTCTATGGGATGAGCCAACATGCCGACGGTGGGCTGATGACGACGAAGCCATACATCAGCGGCTCGGCTTACGTTCGCAAGATGAGCGACTATCGTCAGGGGGAATGGTGTCCGATCTGGGACGCTCTGTACTGGCGGTTTATCGACCGCGAGCGGGAATTCTTTAATAGCAATCCGCGAATGCGGGTCATGGTTAGCCAGTTGAACCGGATGGGAGCCAAGTTGGACCAGCATCGCCAAACAGCGGACCGTTATTTAGAGCAGTTGCATGGCTAAAAAGTGTGCCGCGAAACGGCCTGAGATATTGACGTTAACCGAACGGCGGTTGCAGTACGCTTGCCGTTGGCTGGCGGAGCGGGAACCGGTTTTCAGGCTCGTGTTGGATCAGTACGGATACCCTGGGCTGTGGCATCGACCTCCGGGATTTTCAACCACCGTACACATCATTTTGGAACAACAAGTCTCTTTGGCTTCGGCCAACGCCACCTTTCGCCGCTTGCAAGTTAGGCTCGATGATCAAGTCACTCCGGCGGGCATTTTGGCCATGCAGGAGAGTGAGATCAAGGAGTTAGGATTCACCCGGCAGAAGTGTCGCTATGTTCGTTTATTGGCCGAGGCGATCGTGGCGGGAGATTTTACGTTTGAGAATTTGGCGGAGTTGCCAGATGACGCGGTTCGCACTGAGATGATGAAGTTGAAAGGGATCGGGGTTTGGACCGCCGACGTTTATCTTTCGGAGTGTTTGTTACGCTGCGATGTCATGCCTCGCGGCGATATTGGCATTCAGCAGGCCGTGCGCGTGCTGCTAAAACTGGCCGCCAGACCGGGGCAAGCCGAGTTAGATCGGTTGACCGCGGCATGGAGTCCCTGGCGGAGTGCGGCGACTCGACTGTTATGGCATTTCTATTTGAGTCAACCGCGTGATGGATCGCGGCAAAAGAGGAACCGCACGCTGGCGCGTTGCGGCTGATTTCGGTTCCGACGAACCGCACGCTGGCGCGTTGTGGCTGATTTTGGTGCCGACGAACCGCACGCTGGCGCGTTGCGGTTGATGGGAACCGCACGCTGGCGAGCGTCCAGATTACCTAGCGTGCACGATTCGTACCCGACGTCGGCGTTTCGTGCACTAGCACGAGCACGGACCCCAACGAGCTTGCCTCGTTCGGTGAACAAGGTTGCCGGCTAGCAAGAATCGCCGGGTCGCGCGCCTCGTTTTCCCGGCCCGCCCTTTCCCGGCCCGCCCGCCGCAGGCGGACGGGGCAGGGATCAAATCGCGCGGGAATTGGCGGCCAGGCTAGCTAATAAAACTGCTTCACCAAACGAGGCAAGCTCGTTGGGGGTCGGGCAACTTAATTTACGTAATTTGCTTGCACGAAGTCGTGGATCATCAGCCGCCTGGCGCCAGCCTGCGGTTCCCACAGCACGACACGACACCGGGAACCGCACGCTGGCGCGTTGCGGCTGATTGAACCGCACGCTGGCGCGAGGCGGCTGATTGAACCGCACGCTGGCGCGAGGCGGCTGATGGGAACCGCACGCTGGCGCGCCAGCGGCTGATGGAATCAATCGACCAAACCGAAATTAATATTCGGCGTTGAAGAACTCTTTGCTGCCAGTCACATCGGGCTTGATCGTCGATTTGCCTTCTTGCCAGTTGGCTGGGCAGACTTCGCCATTCTTCTCGAAGTACTGCAGCGCCTGCACCATCCGCAGTGCTTCGTCGACGTTGCGTCCGAGGGGCAAATCGTTGACAACTTGGTGGCGTACCACACCTTCCTTATCAATCAGGAAGAGGCCACGAAGGGCGATACCGGCATCCAACAAGACGTCGTAGTCCCGCGAGATTTGACGGTTCATGTCGGCCACGAGCGGATACGCGACTTCACCAATGCCACCCTGATTACGAGGTGTGTTTCGCCAAGCTAGGTGCGTGAAATGGCTGTCGATCGAGACGCCTAAAATCTGCACACCCAACGCCTCAAATTTCGCCGCCGCGTCGCTGAAAGCGATGATCTCGGTGGGACAGACGAAGGTGAAGTCGAGCGGCCAGAAGAACAGCAAGACATACTTGCCCTGGTAGTCGCTGAGCGAGATTTCTTTAAACGAGCCGTCGGTCATGACCGCTTGGGCTTTGAAGTCGGGGGCTTTTTGGGTGACAAGCACGCCCATAGTTGCATTCTCCGTCAAACTGGCAGGTAAGGTATAGCCAACATGGATGTTGTTTACGATGTGTCATCAAGCGACACCGAACACTATCTAGCTAAGACCCCAAACTGACAACCCGCCAGTCGCCACAGTTCTGTCAAATATCGTCGCAACTCGGGGCTTGACAGGGCGATCAGCAGGACGAATCCCAACGCCCAGCCGCCACCCGCCAGCAAGCTGGCCGGCAACAGCGTCATCCAGAGCGTAGCACGGTCTAGCGGCAGCCCGAATTTGCTGCCAGACCACCAAATCCCGCACAACACAACCAAATTCGCCAGCATCGTGCCACAAACCGCGCCACTCAGTCCCCAGCGGGGTACTAGGATGCCGTTGAGCAGGCAGTTTGCTCCCAACCCGATCGCCAGCGCGGTGGCCACCCAACGCCCCCGTTCGGCGACGAACAGATAAGTCTGCGCAATCACCGCCAGGGCTGACCAAATACAATATACTAAGCAGATCGGCAGCACACTCAGGCCGCTGTCGTAAACGCCGTTGAGGAAACCGCCGTAGAGAATCGGAGCCAGCAACAACGCGGATGCCGCACCGGTCGTAAAAATGAGCGAAGTTGCCATCAGGGCTTCGCGCAACCTCGCCACCACGGCGGCGCGGCGTTGCTGTTCCCAGTCAGATGACAAATAAGGAAGCAGCACGCTCGATACCATCCCAGCGACGCTCAACATCAATGCTGGGATAATCATTGCACTGTGATATTGCCCAACAGAGCGTTGTCCCGTGAGGCCATCCCCGGGAGCCCAGTGCAAGAGCATGTAGCGGTCGCTCAATTCAAACGTATTTCCGAGTAAATTCATTAACCAAATCGACGCCGCGTAGGGGAGCAAACGCCGCCACATACTGCCCGCGTCCAGTGGCTGATCGGCCCGCTCAACCGCATCCCAACCGCGCGCCAAACACCACCAAGCGGGGATCGCCCCCAGTAGCGAAGCCATCCCGAAAGCGACCAACAAACCGGCCAGGCCGCCACCGCAGGCTAGCCAGGCAACCCCCAGCAGCGTAAACAGCACGCTTTGACAAAACTGCGAAATTGACGAGACGCGGACGAGTCGTAAGCCGGCTACGATTTCGTTGGTGACATTAAAGATGATGACGCCGATCGCGGCGAAGGCCAACGAGAAGACCAATGTTGGTTGGCCGGCATCGTTGAACACAAAGCTGGCGATCTTCGCTGGGAACAGAACAAGCAGCGTGATGCCGATTCCCACCACGAGGCCGGTTGCCCCCAGCAAGCGGGCCAAAAAGGTCCGCAATTGCCCCTGCCGGAGGTAGGTCTCGACGAACCGCGGCAAGGAACCGGGGAGTCCAAACAGAAACACGGGAGTTACCAGCGTGACGAAGCCAAACCCCATCGCCCACTGCCCCAACGTGGCGTCGTCGAGTAGCTGGCAGAACCAAATCCCGCGACCAAATCCGATCGCGCGCTGGACGATCGTCAGCACAAGCATAATACTGACACCGAGCGCCAACGAATCGGCCCGAAAGGCTTTGCTGTTCGACGCTTCGAGGTTCGACGCTTTGGGGTTCGACATTGATTGACGCGCGCGGTTGCTGTGAACTCGCCCCTGTTGGTCGAGCTATGATCAATCAACTATGCCTTACAATTCGCAGACTTCGGCTGATCGCCCTGAAGTTTTCCCTTGCCTTATACCGCCCTGACGAAGGATTATCATGCGTCGTTTGCTTACTCAATTCATCTTTTGCGGATTCTGCGGACTTTGCGGCTGGGGGTCGCCCAGCGCGGTGGCCAATGAAGCGGGCGATACCGAGTGGCCCAAGTTTCGCGGACCAGCGGGCGATGGCGTGGTCCCAGCAATCAGCGAGTTGCCGCCGCTGAAATGGTCGACCAGCGAGCGGGTGACTTGGCGGAACGAATTGCCCGGCAGCGGTTGGTCGAGTCCGGTGGTGGTCGGCGACGAGGTGTTGATCACGGGAGCCGAAAAAGTTCCGGGCGGCCCGGCGGAGGCGCGATCGTTGGTTCTTTATCGGCTCGATCGCACCACGGGCGAGCTCCGCGAGACGATCAAGGTTTTTGATCAATCGGCGGAAGATTCCCCCGGCATTCATTCCAAGAATTCGCACGCCAGCCCCACGCCGTGGGTATCGGGGGAGCAGATTTTTGTGCACTTCGGTTACCAGGGAACAGCCGCTCTCAATCGTGGGGGCAAGCTCCAGTGGGTCAACCGCGACTTGCGTTTTCCGCCCGTGCATGGCAATGGTGGCTCGCCGGTGCTGGTTGGTGATCGTTTGATTTTCACTTGCGACGGAGCCGACGCGGCTTACGTGGTGGCACTGTCGGCCGCCAGCGGCGAGGTGCTTTGGAAACAGGATCGCCCAGTTGACGCGTCTCGTAAATTTTCGTTCTGCACGCCCAGCGAAATTAACGTCGATGGGCAAACGCAAGTCATTTGCCCCGGCAGCGATTGCGTGTTGGCTTTGAACCCCGAGGATGGCTCGATCATTTGGCAAATTCGTTATGACGGTTATTCCGTGGTACCAAAGCCAGTTTACGCCGACGGTCTGGTCTTTATCGCTACCGGTTTCGGGCCGACGCAAGTGATGGCGATTGATCCTCGCGGTCGGGGTGATGTTACCGACACGCACGTTCGCTGGACGCTCGACCGCGGCGCGCCCAAGACGCCCTCCTTATTGGCTGACAAGGGATTGTTGTACGTCGTCAGTGACGATGGAATTCTGACCGTGCTGGAGACGGTCAGTGGCGATCAGGTTTACAAGCAACGCTTGGGAGGCAAATATTCGGCTTCTCCGGTGCTGGTTGGCGAGCGAATTTACTTGCCCAGCGAAGAAGGTGTGGTGCGTGTCTTGCAAGCCGGGCGAGAGTTTAACGAACTGGCTGCCAACGACATGGATGAACGCATCTTAGCTTCGCCCGCCGTGGTTCAAGGTGAGCTGTATTTGCGAACCGACAAAGCAGTTTATCGTGTTGAATGAGTTCGCCGCGGTTCCCGTTAGCCGCAACGGCGTTCGCCGCGGTTCCCGTTAGCCGCAACGGCGCTAGCCGCGGTTCCTGTTAGCCGCAACGGCGCTAGCCGCGGTTCCTGTTAGCCGCAACGGCGCTAGCCGC
>CAZHTX010000218.1:0-2400 GCA_964535475.1 uncultured Pirellulaceae bacterium | reverse complement strand
CGCAACGGCGCTAGCCGCGGTTCCTGTTAGCCGCAACGGCGCTAGCCGCGGTTCCGTTAGCCGCAACGGCGCTAGCCGCGGTTCCCGTTTTGAACCAAACAATTCGCGTGCAACGAACGGTGGCTAGCGCCAAAACCGCTAACAAAACGGTGGCTAGCGCCAAAACCGCTAACAGTCTTCTTACCGTTAGCCGCGGTTCCCGTTTTGAACCAAGCAATTCGCGTGCAATAAAACGGTGGCTAACGCCAAAACCGCTAATAAAACGGTGGCTAGCGCCAAAACCGCTAACGGTCTTCTTAGTTCGTTTCCCAGCGGATCGCCAACAGGCGGGCAACTAATAGCATGCCCGCGCTGGCTAGCATCAACACGCAGATTTGAGGCCACAAGTCGGCAACAGGTAGCTCACGCCAAAAAACTTTATCATAACCATCCAGCGCCCAGGCGTTGAACGTGTACAGCCCCGTCTCACGCATCGCGTCGCTCATGATATAGCGGGGCACCATCGAGCCTCCCAAAGCGCTCATCGTGAGGATGAGAATTACCGACACTCCATTCAACTGACCTCGCGTGCGGCACACCGTGGCGAGTAACAGACCAAAGCTGGAAGCGGCTCCCGCTGTGACCACGGTCATCAGCAGAAAACCATCGAGATGACTCCACAGGTCGACTTGAAATATCAACCAACCCCAAATGAACATCACGGTAACTTGGATCACACCGAGAGCTGTTTGATAAGCCCATTTCCCCAACAGCAGCTGGTCCATCGAGAGACGAGTGGTGAGCAGGCGTTCGAGCGTGGTGTTCTCACGTTCTTCCAATAACGAAGCGCCACCTCCTGACGCACCAAACAAGAGAAACATCACCGCAATCCCGGCGGCGTACATCGAGACCACCGGATTGGCTTTACTCTCACTCAGCACATCGACGCTATCCACAACGGCCAGCTGCGGTTCTTCTGCAAGTTGGGATGCGGCGTTAATCATTTCGCCGTTGCTGAGTTTGCCGTTGCTGATTGCATCGTTGGGAGGGCGATAGGTCGCGGCGGCAAAGCGGACGGCAGCCGGCCGCGGCAATTGATTAGCTTGGCTCAATGTTTGTTGCACCAGTGCCGTCATCATTTGGCTGGCGACTTGATCGGAAGTATCCAGCAGCAAGCTGGCTCGCAAGGTTGCCGGAGCATTGCTGGCGGTTTCCGCAGCGTCGACGACAGTGGCCGACTCCAGCACCACGGCGATCGTAACCATGCCGCGGCGGACCAAATTCTCGGCTTGGGAAACAGTCAACGGCGCGTCGGATTTACTGGGCTGGAATACTCGCAAGCTGTCCAGCTGTTGCAGCTTGTCTACCGCGAATTCACTCTGCTGACTGGCGACCGTGTCGACGATGACGGTCTTAATTTTCGGCGTGTTGGAACCACCCAGCCCACGACCGAAAATCACCGCGAAAATGCTGAAGAAGGCGATCGGCACAATGAAAGTCAGCAGCAGTTCCACACGATTGTGCAGCAACCGCGTCAGCGCGACGCGAAAAATAGTCCAAACCATACCGTTTTAATCTCGTAGGTTGTGACCGGTCAGGTGCAGGAAAACGTGATGCAGCGATGGGGTCTGCACTTCCACGTCGTCGATCGTATAGCCAGCTTGATGAACCTTTTGCAGCATTGCCGGCAGCTCGCGGGCGACATGCTTGACACTCGTGGCGAGCCTCCCGGTGGTAGGGTCCAAATGCCAGCCGGGGAGCGGTGTGGGCAACGGTTCGGCAACCTGCAGACGAACCCGACGACTGCTGCCAACCGTCCGCTCAATTAACTCATTCAGCGTCCCGTTGGCCACCACGCCGCCATGATCGATGATCACGATACGGTCGCATTGTTCGGCCGCTTCATCGAGGTGGTGGGTGGTGAGCAGGATCGAAGTGCCTTCCTCGCTGAGACGACCAAGCATCGCAAAAATTCGCTGGCGACTCTGCGGGTCGACTCCCACCGTTGGTTCGTCGAGCAGGACGACTTGTGGTGCGTGCAGCACGCCACAGGCTAAGTTTATCCGCCGCTTCATGCCGCCCGAGAAGGTTCCGACTTGTGAGTTCGCCTCCTGCTCGAGTCCGGTCCACTCCAGCGCCCAATTGACTCGATCCTTCAGCCGCGATCCGGTCAAGCCGTGGAAACGCCCGAAGGCTAGCAGATTTTGACGGGCAGATAGATCTTCGTAAAGCGCGATGTCTTGGGGGATCACCCCGAAACCTTCACGGCCACCGCGAGCGGGCAGCGGTTCGTCAAAGAACTTGATCTCGCCGCTGTCAGGTTGGGTTAACCCGCAAAGGCAACGAATGAGCGTCGTTTTTCCCGCACCGTTGGGGCCCAGCAAAGCTAACCGCTCGCCCGCCTCCAATCGCAGCGACACA
>CAZHTX010000217.1:3997-9133 GCA_964535475.1 uncultured Pirellulaceae bacterium | reverse complement strand
CTCCAGCGGCATGGGATTCGAACATAGCAAAGACAATTTACCCACGATGTTATCAGGTGGTGCGGCGCTGGGGATCAAGCATCAGGGGCATTTGCGACTTGCTGCGCAAACCCCTTTATCGTCGCTGTGGCAAACCATGCTCGATCGAGTCGGAGTCGCCGTCCCCGAAACCTTTCAAGATAGCCAGGGAGTGATCTCGGAACTAGTAGAATAGGCTTCTAGCCTGTAAGTAGAATAGGCTTCCAGCCTGTATTAATAGCTTCGCAAACACCATCCCTAGCCCTCCACTACAGTTCATTCCAGCTCTCGGCCACAGTCACAAACTGAGCATCACGCTATCCCTAATTATTCCGCCATTTCGATAGTGCGTGAGGTCGCTGAGGCAGACGCGTGCCTGCGGGTACGAGTGTGAGTTTTCGCGTTATGGTATGGTGGATGAATAGGTTATTGGTATTGGCTTACAGGCTGGAAGCCTATTCCACTATAGGACCATTGATCGTGCTCGTTCGCTTTAGTTTGTTGATTGTTGCTAATGTCGCCCGCGTCAGCCGGTTGGCCGCTTGTTTGATTGTGTGCTGGCTTAGTGGTTGCTGTGTGACAGGCAGTGCGACAGCGGAGGATTATAGCAATTCGCTGGGGATGCGGATGGTATCACTCGCCGCTGGCGACTTTGAAATGGGAATGCTGGACGAACATAACTTGAAACTGAAGCACAAGTTCAGCGCTTACCAACGCGAGATCCATGATTACTTGGAAAAACCCTCTTTCCCAGTGCGATTGAGCCGCGATTTCTCGATCGGCGAAAGTGAAGTTACTGTGGGTCAGTTCGGGCAGTTCGTGACGGCTACTGGCTATAAGACCGAGGCGGAGCGAACTGGGGCGGCTTGGGTGTTTACGCCAGACGCTGAACAACCTTTAGAACGTTTTTCCTCGAAGCCGGGAGCCAACTGGCGGCAGCCTGGTTTTTCGCAAACCGAAGATCATCCGGTAACGTGTGTCTCTTGGAATGATGCCAATGCATTTTGCCAGTGGCTCAGCAAGCGGGAGCAAGCGACTTATCGACTGCCGACGGAAGCCGAGTGGGAATATGCTTGTCGAGCTGGCACGCGGACCTCCTACTGTGGCGGCGACGAACCTGATAGCGTCTATGCTTACGGTAACGTGGCCGATGCGGCACTAGCAGCGAAGTATCCCGACGACGTCATTCGCCAGCGAGTGCTATCGCTCGAGATTGGTCAAGGAGACGGGCATGTATTTACTTCACCCGTGCGCAGTTTCCAGGCGAACGTATGGGGGTTGCATGATATGCACGGTAACGTTTGGGAGTGGTGTCAGGATAAATACTCGGACCGCATATATCAGGAGATGCACCAATTGGCGATCAAGCGAGGCAGTCGCAGCCAGCCGGAGCCAGTGGTCGATCCGCAAGGTCCCGAGACCACACCACAGCACGAGCATGGCGATTGGCGGTCGCTGCGGGGAGGTTCTTGGTACACAGGGCCGCTGCAAAGCCGCTGCAGCGTCCGAGCGTTTGCCGAAGCGGCTGACTCGTTCAGCTACATCGGCTTCCGAGTCGTTCGCAACACACAGGTTGTCTCTCCTTAAACGGTCGCGGTTGGCCTGCCGAAGTTCGTGTTAGCCACTTTGCCGCTGGCCACCGTGTTGTTACGCATCACTTGTTTGAGCAGAGAGTGTGGGGTTTGAGGCTTCAGGTTTGGAGCTGATGCATTTTGCATTTTTCATTCTCCAATTTTCCTTAATCATTCTTTCATTGCGGCTAACGGGCCGCCGACAAGCCTGGCTGGCTGGTTGGGTGTCGCCGGGCTGAGCGCCCCGGCTTACCGCGGCGCAGCTCCCTCATCCCCAGCCCTTCTTCCCCAAGACTGGCCTTAATCAGATTTGCTTGCGGAATGTGCTTTCTCGAAGGCCAGCCCGGGGGCGAAGGGAGCGAGAGTTGTGTTGCGGGCGTGCTACTTGAGCGTGATGCGGCAGAGGTAGCTGTCGGCGGTGATGAATAAAGTCTTGCCGTCAGGCCCACCTAGCGAACAATTGCTGGTTCGCTCGCCCGTTAACAAACGACCTAACAACTTGCCTTCCGGATCAAAGACGTAGATCCCGCCGGGGCCACTGGCCCAAATGATGCCGTTGGAATCAATGCACATCCCGTCAGGAAGTCCAGGCAGTTGACCCACTTGATCCGTGGCGTCATAGATCACTCGCCCCTCGCCTAATGTCAAATCATCTGCTACTGGAAATGCCATCCAGATCGCTCGCGCTGGGTCACTCTGCGCCACATACAGGGTTTTCTCGTCCGGTGAAAAACCAATCCCATTGGGACGCGCCAATTGCTTGGTCAGCAATGTCAGCTTGCCGTCCTCGTCCAAGCGAAAGACGCCGCAAAAATCCAACTCGCGGCGCGGATCGTCCGCTCGATCAGGCAAACCGTAGGGTGGATCGGTAAAGAAAATTGCGCCCGAGGAATGAACCACCAGATCGTTGGGGCTGTTAAGCCTACGCCCCTCAAAGCGATCCACCAGCGTAACTTTGCCACCCCCTGGAGTTAACATGCTGACCCGACGGTCACCATGCTCGCAGGCCAATAGACGACCTTGTCCATCGAGGGCCAATCCATTGCTGCCCGGCTCCAAGCCGTAATAGCTGACCCCCGTGTAACCACTGGGACGCATGAATTCCTCAACGCCAGTGCTGGGGGACCACTTGAATATTGTGTTGCGAGGAATGTCTGAAAATAACAAATGGCCGCCCGCCGCGGTGGGGACCCAGATCGGACCCTCGGTCCAAGTAAAACCGCTGGCGATGACTTCGATACGAGCATCTTCGGCAACGAGGTCCGCAAAACGCGGGTCCAATGGTTCAAGACGACCAATCGTGGCGGGAGCTTGGCCATGAGCAGTGGCGACCAGGCTGATGGCCAGGGTGATGGTCAGAGAAACTGCGGCAGCAGCACATCGCATCGACATCAGGTGGGGCATAGTACGTCAGGCGGGCAAGTGTCTGGGGAAGTATTCCGGGAGCGCGTCCACGAAAAAAAGCGAGACTTTCATCTCGCTTATTGTGATTGCTCGAACGCCCCGCGGCTATACCCAGCGCGACAGCTTTTTCGCTAACCTCCCCAGGGGAACTCGCCCCAAAAGGGGTGCTGGGCTACTGCAGGATCATGTCGTCGACCGTTTTCCCTGACGGAATCATCGGCACGACGTGCTCCTGATAAGGCACCTCGACATCCAGCACGAATGGTCCGTCGTAGCTGAGCATCTCGTCAATCGCGGTTCGCAGCTCCGATTTCAGCCGCACGGTGGCCGCTCCGCAGCCGTAGCCCTTGGCGATTTGCACAAAGTTGGGATAACGGTCGCTGGCGTAGGCAAAGCGGTCCGCATCACTGGCTCCGCGAGCTTCCAGGTGGTCGATCGGTCCCAGGTAAGTGTGTGCCCGGTTGCGATTCATGAAGCGGTCTTCCCACTGCACGACCATGCCCAAGTGCTGGTTATTGAGCAACAACACTTTCACTGGCAATTTCTCGCAGTGAAGCGTGGCCAGCTCCTGAATGTTCATCTGAAAACTGCCATCCCCGTCGATGTCAATCACCAACGAGCCAGGATTAGCGGCTTGGATGCCCATCGCGGCCGGCAGACCGAAGCCCATGGTCCCCAGCCCGCTGCTGCTGTGCCAAGTCCGCGGACGCTGGAATTTGAAGAATTGGGCTGCCCACATTTGGTGCTGGCCCACGCCGACCGCCACGTAGGGGTCACGATCGCGGGTGGCGTTGCACAGTTCACGAATGGCGTGCTGCTGCAAAATCCCGTCGAATTGTTCGTCGTAGCTGAAAGGAAACTGCTGTTTGAGTTTCTTGCAGTGCCGCACCCAATCGCTGCAATCTTCGGGGGGCTCGACCACCGCGTTGAGCTCGCCCAAGAACTGGCCGACGTCGCCGCACACCGGAATATGGACGACTTTGTTTTTGTTCAACTCCGCCGCGTCGACGTCGACGTGCACAATCTTGGCGTTCTTGGCAAAGGACTCGACGTGTCCGGTGACGCGATCGTCAAACCGCACGCCGAGGGCCAACAACAAGTCGCAATCGCGGACGGCGTAATTGGAGTAGGCGGAACCGTGCATGCCGAGCATATCGAGCGATAATTCATCGTCGCCGGGGTAAATCCCCAGTCCCATCACGGTCGTGGTTACGGGGATGCCGGTCTTTTCAGCTAATTCCCGCAGCTTATCGGCCGCACCGGAGATGATGATGCCGCCGCCTGCGTAAATCACGGGGCGTCGCGCCCGGCGGATCGCCGCGGCAACTTGGTTGACTTTTTCCGCAGCCACCGGGGGACGAACTGGGTTGTAGCCAGGCAAATCCATTGGCACATCCCAATCGACTTCGGTCGATTCAAGCTGGATGTCCTTGGGCAAGTCGACCAAGACAGGGCCCGGGCGACCAGTGGTAGCGATATGGAAGGCTTCCTTCATGATCCGCGGCAAAGCACTGACATCGGTGACCAAATAGTGATGTTTGGTGATGCCGCGACAGACTTCCACGATCGGCGTTTCTTGAAAGGCATCGGTGCCAATCACGGCGGTCGGTACTTGGCCAGTGATGCAGACCATCGGCACGCTGTCGAGTTTGGCATCGGCGATGGCGGTCACCAAGTTGGTTGCACCCGGGCCGCTGGTGGCCATCACGACGCCCACGCGGCCAGTGCTGCGGGCGTAACCCTGAGCGGCAAACCCGCCACCCTGCTCGTGCCGCGGCAAAATCGTGCGAAGTTTGTCTCCCGCTCGAGTTAACGCTTGGTGCAGCGGCATGCTGGCGCCACCTGGATACGCAAATAGGACCTCGACGCCGTGATTGATCAGCGACTGAACCAGGATGTCGGCTCCGGTCATTACGCAGGATCCGTCGGCGGTTTTCGTGGTACTCATGCGTTTACTGTTCCGTGCTAGTTTGCGAAGGGGGTTTTTCGTTCGGGCGTTGATCGTCGCCAAGATTGATATTTACGTGGTCGGCTATAAATACGAATCTAGAAAGCGAAGCGCGAATGGGCAATGCGTAAAATGGTCCAAAAACCGTGGCTAGCGCCAAAACGGCTAACGAAAACCGTGGCTAGCGCCAAAACG
>CAZHTX010000217.1:0-3897 GCA_964535475.1 uncultured Pirellulaceae bacterium | reverse complement strand
AACCGTGGCTAGCGCCAAAACGGCTAACGAGAACTGACAGCTCACCAAGGCTCCAGGTTCACACCTGGACATCCTATCATACCATTGATTCGCCTGGTGCCAAATGACCCCTGCACGGCCATCTTCACATTTTGCCTTCGTCTGCTGTCCGCTGCTGGCAATGGTGGGACGACCCATATTATGGGAACTGGTCGGCGTCGCTTGCGGCGGAGCGTTGGGTAGTTTGCTGCGATATGGGCTAACTCGTTTGGCTGTTTGGTTGCCGGGCAGCAGCAGCTATCTGGGCACTTTTGCGGCAAACCTCATCGGCTGTTTGGCGATTGGCGTGTTAACTGGCTACCTCAGTTCGGGAGGGAAGCTAGGGGTGCATCAGCAAGTCGCCATCAAAGTTGGCTTGCTCGGAGGCTTGACGACCTTTTCCACCCTCGCCCTAGAGTCGGTGACGCTAGCCGCAGACCAACGCTGGACGCTCAGCGCACTCTGTTTGTCGGCCAATCTTGTTTTTGGTTGCTTGGCGGTGGTCGTCGGCATCGCGCTCGGAAAATCACTAAATCCCGCCGGTTGATCGACAGCCAGGTATCAGGAGTTATCAGCATGAGCATGGAAGCGATGCAGGCCCAGACCAAACGGCGAAAAGTGACGGGTGGATCAGTTGTTAGCGAGTTAGCTGTTAGCGAGTTAGCTGGGGGAGATACGTGCCGTGCTGGCAAGTGCTGGGTCGGTTGCCTTGCGTTGTTGCTCGCCCTCTGTCCTGCGGTTGTTCGTTCCGTCTCTGGTCAAGCAGTCGATTTGCCGTCTGTGGAGATTCCCGCCAGTCGGTTGGATGATGCCGGGCTGTGGGATGTTCAATTTTTGGATCCCGACCAAGGCTGGGCTGTGGGTGAGCTGGGTGTCATTTTGGTCACCCGAGATGGCGGTGATAATTGGCTTCCGCAAGCAAGTGGGACGAACGCTTCGCTGCGCGCCGTTTCATTTTTGAGTCCGCTCGATGGGGTCGCGGTGGGCGGTTGGTATGAAACGGATACGGGGCTTAGCCGGGGTGTCATCTTGCGAACTCGCGATGGTGGTGTGAACTGGGAAGCACTGCCCAATGACTTGCCCGCGCTGTCCGCTTTCACGCGTCTGCCGGGTGGAGTTTGGATTGCCAGCGGGGACTGGTCGTCAATCCAGCTGGGACGGCTGTTTGTCTCCGAAGACCAAGGGGTCAGTTGGCGAGTGATCGATGGTGACCAGTCGCTACCGGCAACGGCCCTCTCGTTAAACTCCACGGGCGTGACGCTGTGTGATCATCAGGGCGTCTTATTTCAGTTTGATCTGGCCAACTGGGACTCAGCCGCCTTGTCGGCCCCGGGCCCTTGTTCGTTGTTGCATGTGCAAGGTGACACGGCAGTCGCCGCGCTGCGAAGTGGCGGCTTGTTGGTCTCCCGCGATGGTGGCCAACGCTGGACGCCGCTGCGCCCCGCACCGCCGGTTGACCCGGGACGTTTTCCCCCAGGGCGGGAGCTGAGCAATCGCGGTGGCAGCGACGGGGCGGATTTTGACAGCGGCCGCTTTAAAGCTTTATGTGCGACGACCTCGCAAGATGGCACGATTTGGTTAGCCGGCGCGCCGGGCAATTATCTGTTGGCGGTGGCTCCCAGTGGCAAGACGAGTTGGCATCCGACGAGCAGTAACCAGCCTCTGCGGTCGATTTACTTTCAGGATAATTTTCGGGGCTGGGCAGTCGGTGGGCTGGGGGCAATCTTGACGACCCGCGACGGCGGTCAGAGTTGGCGTCCGCAACGCGATGTGAACAAGCGGGCAATGGTGCTGGGGATCGCCAGTCATGCGAAACATTTGCCTTGGTCCGCGCTGGCCGCTGAATCGTTGGAGTATGGACGACGGTTTGCCGTGGTCATCGATCATGATGCGGCAGTCGGCAAGCAAGCGAAAGCGTTAACCAAGAGCAAGCCGCTGAGGGATCACAATCCGGCTCGGGAAAATCAGCTCGATCGAACTCGTTACGCCGCCGGCTTAGTCGGCGGCGGAGACTGTCTGGGGATCGCCTCGGGCGAGCGCGGGATGGCGGAGTTGGCGGCGGCAATCGCCAGTTACAAGCCGACCGTCTTGGTGTTGGGGGCGGACCTGCCGACTGAGCGACGAACGGCTATCCAGCGGTTGGCAATCGAAGCGAAAATCGCCCGCGTCTATCAGGTAGTCAGTTCCGAGGGCCGGGGCGAGATGACTTTTCACAGTTCGGCCGTGTTACCCGTTGCCGGCGCTTTGACGGGCGATTTGTGGATGACGGCGCTGGAAATCGTGGCGCCACAGCAAAGCATTCAGGATCGCCTCAACTTGCGACTCAGCTGGGATGATACGAACCAACAGCCCTCCAGTGCCGGGGTCGGTAGCGGACTACCCGCTCGGGATGCGCAGTGGAGTATTTCCACCGGGCGGCGGCGAAATCTGCAAGTCTTACAAGCTCGCAGTGGTGAGCTGAAACGCGTTGACCGGTTGCTCAGCCAAGCGTCCGATCAGGAGTTGGAAGCAACACGTCGGGCGATTGAATTGTTAGTTCATCAGGCTCCCAAAGAGACTCGCGGGCAACTGGTTCGGGTCCTCTTACAACGAGCCTGCTCGCAGGGATCGCAGGTTAGCAGCAGCGGTGCGGTGCGAGTCTATTTACTGGGGTTACAGCTCGCGGCTGACGAGTTTTCCGAGGAACCGTTGGGGCGTTGGGCAGCGCTGCGGGTGGCAGCGTTGCGGTCGAGTCGGGAATGGCAACCAATATTGGCGCTTTGCGAAACGGTTACGCCAACCGCGGCGCGAAACGCGCTAACTCCAGTTGCTTCGCACCGCTCGCCCTTCGAGCGTGATGAAGTTGAGTTTGAACCTGTGGCTGCCTGGACGGTATCACCAGCGGATGCTGCGGGAACTGGTCATTCACTATTTTCCGAGTCTGAACGGCCAGCCTTTGCTCCAGAGCCGATGGTGCGTCAGGCTAAGTTTGAGCAAATTGCCGAGCAAAATAACAACAATCAGGTAGTCGCCTTGGCGGAATTGACGGGTGGTTCGACTGCTGAGGTTGTCGATGAGGCCAGCGAGTGGCCGGCCGATGTAGATGGGATCGAGAACGGAAATACAAGCGGGGCAGCGACCGCTTTGCCGCCGCCGGAACTTTACTCGTTAGCCACCGAGGATGCTTTGGCATGGCGAGTTCATCCCCTGGTACTGGCTTGGAAATCTAAGTTCGGTTCCGAAGTAATGGACTCCTGGGATCAGTCAGCTTGGGAGCAATTGGGCTTGGCCGCTTCGGCAGGTGGGTGGCAGACCTTGGCCCGGCCAACTCCGCAAAGTTCACTGATCGCGACCCTAATTCCGACAGATGCTGCCGCCGCGGTACCTTGGCTGGATGGTCAATTGCGGGAAGCAGTCTGGAGGGCGCCCGCGATCGCCGAAGAACAACCGCTGCTGCGAATCGCTTATGACGAACAGTACATCTACTTGGGAATCCGCGGTGTTTTCCAACCAGATGATCGGCTACCGCCGGCGGATCGTCGCGAGCGGGACGAAACGCTCGTCGATCAGCCGCGCGTGTTCTGCGAAATTGATATGGATGCGGATTTGCTAACCGCCTATCAGCTGACGATCGACGCGCAAGGACGCACCCATGATGCGCTCGATGGTTTTGCGCTTTGGCAGCCGCAGTGGTATGTGAGTACCGACGTGCAACAAGGTGTTCGCACCGTCGAAGCGGCTATCAGCCGTCATTCATTAGCCATGGATTCGATCGATGCCGATACGCGTTGGCGAGTTCGTTTGACATTCTTAAAAGCGGGTGAAACGTTAGCGGCTGATCACGCCACCGACCCGCATGGCTGGATCACCGTCACGCCGCAGTAAGGCTAGTGGCTAGTG
>CAZHTX010000216.1:0-9137 GCA_964535475.1 uncultured Pirellulaceae bacterium | reverse complement strand
CGCGCCGGGCGTCCGGTCAGGGTTTGGGTGGCCGTCTCGGCGGCGGTGCTGACAACGATGGCGGGTGCTGTGCCGCTGGTGTGGGAGAATTTTCTCGGTCCCTATCCTGCGGATTGTCCTGTTGGGCGAGTTGGTTGGTTGGCGATTGGTGCGGTCTGTGGCATCGGTGTCGCCTTGGCCGCCGAAATGTCCAGCTACCGGCCCGGTGCGACAAATTGTGCAAATCGCTTGGCGGTCGCTGCTCTAGTGGGTGGTTACGTTGGGGTGCCAATTGGATTCCTGGTGGTGCTTCGCGGCCTTGGTAGCGATCCGGACTGGGGCTTGGCTGCCCTGCTGACGCTGATCGCGGTGATTAAAGCGAGTGATGCGGGCGCGTATTTTGTGGGCAAAGCGGTGGGGCGACACAAATTAATCCCCCAGCTCAGCCCAGGAAAAACGTGGGAAGGAGCGTTGGGTGGGGTTTTGTCCTCGATTGGGGTGGCCTATTTGTGTCTCACCTGGTTGTTGCCCGCCTTGCACGATTCTCCGCTGGCGGCACCTCCTTGGTGGGGGGCGCTGGTGTTGGGCAGCATTTGCGCCGTGGCGGGGATGTTTGGTGACTTGGCTGAATCGCTGATTAAACGTGATACGGGCGTTAAGGATAGCGGGGGGCTTTTGCCTGGAATGGGGGGTGTGTGGGATGTCACCGACTCATTGATCGGCGCAGCTCTACCCGGTTTCCTGTGTTTTCTTGCTGGAGTGGGCGGCACGATTCCTTGAGTGGCCTGGTGGGGTCTATAATGCGATTAGGTGAATGGACCGTGAACTTTCCGAAAGGAACACAGTGACTGAAATGACCCTCGAGGTCTCCCCGGCGAGTGATATTCTCACTCTGTTTGGGCCACGTGACCAGCATTTGCGGGCGTTGCGTGTTTATTACGATGTGGCGATCACGCAGCGGGATGGTCGTGTGCGCATATCGGGTGAGCACAATAATGTGCGGCTGGCGACTCGGGCGATGAAGGCGCTGCGAGGCATTGTGCAGCGGGAAGGGATTTTGACGGCTGACGACGTTGAGCGGGTGTTAGCCGAGCAGCGGATGGCCGGAGAAGCTGATGGTTTGATGGGGAGCAAAGGGGCGACGCATGTGGAACCGGCCGCTTTACCGCCGATTGATCTGCATCAAGCGGGGCGTCGTGTCAAGCCGCGGACGGCTGGGCAAGCGGCATACGTGGAGGCGATCCGTAAGCAGGATTTGACGTTTTGCGCCGGACCGGCCGGTTCGGGAAAGACTTATCTGGCAGTGGCCTGTGCGGTCGAGGCTTTCAAAGAGCAGCGGGTGCGGAAAATCGTGTTGGTCCGACCCGCCGTGGAGGCGGGGGAAAATTTGGGATTTTTGCCAGGTGATTTACGAGCCAAACTAAATCCTTACTTGCGGCCACTGCTCGACGCCATCAACGAAATGGTGGATTATGACCAAGCTCGCGAATTAATGGAGCGAGAGATCGTCGAAGTGGTACCATTGGCTTACATGCGTGGGCGAACGCTCAACGACGCTTTCATTATTTTGGATGAAGCACAGAACACGACGGTTCCGCAGATGAAGATGTTTTTGACGCGGATGGGTGAAAGAAGTCGTATGGTAGTCAGTGGAGATACTTCGCAGGTTGATTTGCCTCGCGGCGTGCAGAGTGGATTGCGAGACGCGATGCTGCGTTTGGGGAATATTGCTGAGATCGGCATGATTCGACTTCAGAAGACCGACATTGTGCGGCACGCGCTCGTGCAGCAGATAGTTCGTGCGTACGAAGAACAAGATAGCTAGGCGTCACAGCTCGCAGAGCACGAAAAATCATGAGTTCCGCAGCTCCTAAACGCACCCGCACCGAACGGGTCCAGTCGCTTTCGTTGCCACCTGGCCGCTTCCAACAGCTTGGCCTGTTGTTTCGTTCCAGCGCGATTTGGTTGCGCGTTGGTCTGGCCGCCACGGCGGCAGTTTTGGTGTTGATTATCTGTCAAGCTTGGAAGCCCACCTTTGCCTATCGCAGCGGTGACGTGCCGCCCCGCGACATGATCGCGCGGACGACTTTCCAAGTCCCCGACGAAACGCAAACTCGCTCGTTGCGAGAACAACGTCGCCGCGAGGCGCTTGTCTATTATGAGAATCGCAGCGAGCCGCTGGTGAATCGTCGCGCGGCACTGACCGACCAGCTTTTCTTAGTGCTGTCGGCTGAGTCGCTTGACCGATTGTCTCCCGAGGGCAGGAAGGCTTGGATCGAATTTTATGAAGCGGACGAGACCGCACCACCAGATGCTGAGTTAAACGCGTTCGCCGCCATCAAAGCCACGTTGCATGCGGATCCTCAGCTCAAGCAGTTGGAAGAGGCGGTGCAGTTGGCCCAGTTGCCGTTGATTGACCGTGGATTGTTGACCAGTCTGGGGCATGCCATCGATGAGGGGAATCAAAGCACGATTTTGGTCTTCAACGAGGGGCAAGAGAAGTTAGCCAAACCGGTCGATGTCGAGAAAGTTCGCATCGCCACCGCGAAGACTGAATTAGCCAGCCGTTTAGATGCCGAGATCCAGCGACGTTTCGAGCACGAACAGGCTCCGTTGGCGGCCAAGATGATCATTCGCTGGTTGGTCAACCGCATGCCCGAGACGTTGACCTACAAGCCCGAGTTGAGCGAAGCAGCTCGCACGCGGGCGGCAAACAGCGTGGAAATGGTGATGGTTCCCTACACATCCGGGGTGACAAACTTGGCCCCCGCGGGACGCCCGCTCGAAGCCAGCGAGATGAATTTGTTGCGACGTGAGTGGGCGCAAATCATTGCCGACCAAAGTTGGCTGGATCGTGTCCTGAGGGTGGGCGCTTTTCTGGGGATGATCTTAGCGATCTATTTGTTGGTCGGCGGTTATATCTGGTTTGTCGACGACCGTCGCGTGATGCTGGACCCTTGGCAGCTTTCGCGGTTGCTGGGTCTGGCGGTCGTCACGATTGGCGTCTGTCGTTACGCTTCTGAGGAACAGTGGCAAGCGGAGGTCTTTCCATTGACGATGGCGGCCATTGTCGCGGCTATTGCTTACGGTCGTGAATTGGCTTTGGTGTTGCTCGCCGCGCTCTGTTTGGCGATTACTCTGTTTATTGGACAAGACATCGGCGAATTGGTGACGCTGACAGCCGCTTCCTTGAGTTGTATTCTCTTTCTCGGGCGGATTCGCACTCGCAGCCGGCTGTTATACGTCGGGATTGGCGCGGCAAGTGTCGCCGCAGCCACCGTCGTCGGCGTGGGGATTGTCAGCGGTCAGATGTTGGCCGGCAGTCAAGTCGGCGTATTGACCGAGGGCTTGATTCGTGGCGCCGAATTAAGATCCGTGATGGGCACGTTGCTCAGTGACGCCGGTTGGGTTGCCGCCAGCACCATCGTGGCCGCGCTCACGATGACCACGCTGTTGCCCCTGGTGGAGAAGATATTCGGCGTGCAGACCGATCTCAGCTTGTTGGAATTGGGTGACGCCAGTCACCAATTGCTGCGGCAGTTAGCCCAGCGAGCTCCGGGTACTTATAACCACTCCATTAACGTCGCTTCGATTGCTGAAGCGGCTGCCGATCGGATCGGTGCTAATGGTTTGTTGGTTCGAGTGGGGGCTTACTTTCATGACATCGGGAAAATGTTTAAGCCCGATTACTTTATTGAAAATCAAGGTCAGGGGCCCAACCAGCACGATTCACTGCAACCGGCGATGAGCACCTTGGTAATCATCGCACATGTGAAAGATGGAGCCGACTTGGCCCGCTCGCACCATCTGCCAGCTCCTATTATCGACTTTATTCTGCAGCATCACGGCACCACGCTGGTCGAGTATTTCTATCGTCAGGCGGCGAAGAAAAGTGAGGAGGATCCCAACGTCGATGACGTTTCCGACAAGGATTTTAGATATCCTGGGCCACGTCCTCAAACGCTCGAAGCGGCTGTGCTGATGCTCGCCGATACCGTCGAGAGCGCCAGTCGTGCTCTGGTGGATCCGACACCCGCTCGAATCGCCAGCTTGGTGGAATCGGTGGTGATGAAAAAACTAACCGATCGTCAATTCGATGAATGCGGTTTGACCCTTATGCAATTAGATATCATTCGTCAAAGTTTGATAAAATCGCTCACCGCAATCTATCACGCCCGCGTCAAATATCCTGGTCAGCAATCGGCTTAGTCCGTTAACGACACCCCTTTTTCACTCAATGCCTAACACCAATTCGCCTGCTGAGTTTCAAATCGAGATTCAGTCCCACATCGACCAGCAGGCTGCCGCGAGTCGCGCGGCCCATTTGCCACCATTGCCGGCCGATTTTGCGGTCCTGCTGAGCCATGCGATTGAAGTCACTGTCGTTCGGCAAGGCGGTACGGCGGCCAATATCGAAGTCGCGATCGTGGATGATCCGAGCATTCGTGAGGTCAATCGACGACATCTGGGGCACGACTGGGAAACCGACGTGATTAGCTTTCCGGAGGAAGACGCAACGAGCCCCCCGTCATCGGTTAAGATGATCGCCGGCGAACTGCTGGTCAGCTGGGAAACCGCTTGCCGCGAAGCTGCTCAGACAGGTTGGCCACCACTGACCGAACTATCGCTGTACTGTATTCACGGAACCTTGCACTTGACCGGAATGGACGACTTGGAGACGACTGGGCGCAGCGCAATGCGGAGGGCCGAACAGCAAATACTGTCGCAATTACTTTTGCCCGGTTGGCAGCTTTATGATGTCGATAGTGATCGGGCTGGCGGGAATCGGGCTAGTCGGCCGTTGGAACCACCTCCCGGCGGTGCCGCAGAGGCGGGTCGATGAGTGAATTAACTCTCTGGCTCATTGCTTTCGCCGGTTTCTTGGCTGGTGCCGTCGGCGGCATGGGGACTGAGCTGCTGTACAACTTTGCGGGGCGTTCTTTGGAAGCCTATTGTCGGCTCAAGCAGAATCGCGAGCGGTTTGGGGCGGTGCTCGATCATCATGACGACGCGGCCCGCGGCTCGGAGTATTTGCGGGTGATCGGCAACGTGGTCTTCTTGGCTTACGGTACGACTGCCCTAACGCTGCGTTTGGGAGAGGCCTTCACCGGAGTTAGCCTCGCGCTCTGGGTGTTTGGCACAGCCGCTTCGGTGATGTTTACTCACTTGTGGCTGCCAGCCGCGGTGACCCGGTTTGCCTCTTCTCCCCTGCTCTATCATTCTTGGCCGTTCTGGCGGACCCTGTCGATCATCATGACGCCGCTGGCCGCTCCCGGCAATTTGCTCGGCCGCCTCACTCGCCGACTGACCGGCAATGGGAATGTGGAAGAAGACGAGGAAGATATTCTGCATGACGAAATTCGCAAGAAAGTTGCCGCCGGTTCTCGCGAGGGCTATCTCGGCAAAGGGGTGCGAGAAATGATCCAGGGGGTGCTCGATCTGCACGACGATACCGTGGGCCATATCATGACTCCGCGGAGCGACGTCGACGCGATTCCGCTCGGTATGCCCTGGCCCGAGGTGATGAAGTTTGTCGCCGAGGTGGGGCGGACGCGGTTGCCCGTCTACGATGAAACGCTCGACAAAATCGTGGGCATTCTGTACGTCAAAGACTTGCTGCCCGAACTCACCTCGGGCAGCGAGCCGCAAACATCGCTGGAAAACTTATTGCGGAAACCTTGGTACGTCCCCACCGATCGCTCGGTCGAATCACTGCTCCGCGAGTTTCTGCACAGCCGCAGCCACATGGCGATCGTGCTGGACGAGTTTCGCCAAACGGCCGGTGTCGTCACGATTGAAGATGCTTTGGAGGAAATTGTTGGGGAGATTGTCGACGAATCCGACGAAGATGAAGAAATGGAATTGCGATGGGTCGACGACGATACGGCCGAAGTCGCCGGTCGCGTCATGGTCGATCAACTTAACGATCGTCTCGGGTGGGACTTGCCAGAGTCGGAAGATTACGAGACGGTTGCTGGGTTTGTCCTTCACAACACCGGAAATATCCCGGAAGATGGGCAACAAATCGCAATCGGACCGATTACGGTAGAGGTGCTGAAAGCATCAAATCGCCAGATTGAGCGGCTGAGATTAGTGCGAAAGCAGGGACGAGGTTGGGACGGTTCTTAATGGCCGAATTGTCGCCATCTGCTCTGCCCTGTACACTGCTGAAAAGTCATCTTCCGGTACCGGCAGATGAAGGGAATTTTTTCATGACTGGCCTTCAGGGAATTTCGGATGACCACGGCAGCAAGCGGCGAAGCAGAGCAAACCGGTACGGCAAAACTCAGCGTCGGAGACACCGTGTTAGATTTGCCGATCATCACCGGTACGGAACACGAAAGCGCGGTTGATATCTCCAAACTTCGCGCTGAAACCGGGCTGATCACGCTCGACGAAGGCTTCGTCAACACCGGCAGCACGACCAGCGCGATCACCTTTCTCGATGGCGAACAGGGAATTCTGCGCTATCGTGGCTATCCGATCGAAACGATCGCCGAAAATTGCGACTTTATCGAAATGTCGTATCTGCTGCTCTACGGCGAATTGCCAGCCGCAGCCGAGCTGCACAAGTTTCGCGAAGGCATTCGCCGCCACACCATGATTCACGAGGAAATGAAGTCGTTCTACAACGGCTTTCCCCGTGATGCCCACCCCATGGCGATCCTCTCCAGCGTCGTTGGTGCGTTGTCGACCTTTTACCAAGATTCGCTCGACCCCGATGATCCCCACCAGGTCACCATTTCGATCTATCGCTTGCTGGCAAAATTACCCACGATTGCCGCTTACAGCTACAAAAAATCGATCGGCCAGCCCTTCATGTATCCACGTAACGAACTGGATTACACGGAGAACTTCCTGCATTTGATGTTCGCCACGCCGACCGGCGAGTACGAAGTCGATCCCGATTTCGCCGAAGCTTTGAATCTGCTGCTGATCGTGCACGCCGATCACGAACAAAACTGCAGCACGTCCACCGTGCGGATGGTCGGCAGCAGTGATGCGAACTTGTTTGCCGCCATCTCGGCCGGGATCTGTGCCTTGTGGGGGCCCCTGCACGGCGGTGCCAACGAAGCCTGCGTTAACATGCTCCAGCAAATCGCCGATGACGGTGGCAACGTCGACAAATACGTCGACATGGCCAAAGACAAAAAGAATAATTTCCGCCTCATGGGTTTCGGCCACCGCGTGTATAAGAATTTTGACCCGCGGGCCACGATCATTAAAAAAGCTTGTGATAAACTGTTAGCAAAATTAAAGCTTGAGGATCCGCTCTTCGAAGTCGCTCAGAAATTGGAAGAAGTTGCGCTCCGCGATCCTTACTTTGTGGAGCGAAAGCTATATCCGAATGTCGATTTTTATTCCGGCGTGATCTATCGCGCTTTGGGAATCCCCGTGCAGATGTTTACCGTGTTGTTCGCCATTGGGCGTCTGCCAGGTTGGTTGGCCCACTGGGTGGAAATGCACAACTCGCCCACCAAGCGGATCGGTCGGCCACGCCAGATTTATACTGGTCCCACCAAACGCGAGTGGATTCCGATTGAGCAGCGCTGAGAGAGCGTTGCGAAACTTAGAACCTCTCCGAAAACTGTGAGCCGACGGCGCTAGCCGCGGGCCTTTTTTATGGTTCTATCCGAAAACTGTGAGCCGACGGCGCTAGCCGCGGGCCTTCTTATGGTTCTCGTCCGAAAACTGTGAGCCGACGGCGCTAGCCGCGGGCCTTCTTGTGGTTCTCGTCCGAAAACTGTGAGCCGACGGCGCTAGCCGCGGTCCTTTTTTATGGTTCTCGGATAGATTCTAAGTCACTAAGTAAAACGGCTTCAACCGCAGCCCGCTGGTGTCCGGTTCCGCGGAACCGTGAGCTAGCGCTCAACGGCTGATATAACCGAAAGAGTTATGTCGAGGTGCCTAGCCAAATTCGGTCAGTAACGCGTGGTAAGCTTCGCACAGCATCAGCACCGCTTGATCGATGTCTCGCTGCGAGTTGAAGCGGCCGACTCCGAATCGCAAGCTTCTTCGCGCGGCCGATTCTTCCAGTCCTAGCGCGCTCAGCACGTGGCTCGGCGCTGGGTTGGCCGAACTGCAAGCCGATCCGCTGCTGATTGCTAAATCGGGAGTCAAATTCATCAGTGCTTCCCCTTCGACAGCGGGAAAGCAGATGTTGAGATTCCCCAGCAAACGTTGCGTTGGTGATAGCGGCGGTCCGTTCAGACTCAAGCCATCGATACCAGTCTGTAATTGACTCCACAGCGATGCGGTTAGCTGGCCGATTCGCTGCGACTCCTGCGGTAGGTCCTCGGCGGCAATTCTCAGCACCATTGCCATCGCCACGGCGTTGGCCACCGGCAGCGTGCCACTTCTCAGTCCACCCTGCTGACCTCCGCCCCAAATCATGGGCCGCAGCCGCACGCGTCGCCCCCGCTGTCGCACAAACAGCAAGCCGATACCTTTTGGACCATACGCTTTGTGGGCACTGGCTGACAACAAATCGACATCCCATTGGTCAACATCAATCGGCAGTTTTCCCACCGCTTGCGTGGCGTCGGTGTGCAGCAGTGCGCCGTGTTGGTGGCAAAGTTCAGCGATTGTTTTGAGATCTGCCAACGTGCCGATTTCGTTGTTGGCCGCCATTATGGAGACCAGACAAGTTTGCTCGCTGATCGTGGCGGCTAACTGGTCCAAGTCGACTTGTCCGGCCCGCTCGCTGCCCTGGGGACCGCCCTGCTGGCCGACCGGTAAACGGATGATTTCAAAACCGGCTGAGGTTAATTGCTGCAGCGGATCGAGCACGGCTGGATGCTCGGTTTCCAGGGTGATTATTTGTCGCCGCTTTTGGCGTGGGTGCAGAGCCACACCGAAGATGGCCAAGTTGTTCGCTTCGGTGGCGCCGCTGGTCAGCACAATTTCTGCGGAAGTTGCCCCCCAGTGGGCGGCAATTTCCGCGATTGCCTGGTCATACTGGTCTCGCGCTTCGCGGCCCGCGGCATGGGCGCTGTGCGCGTTGGCAAAAGTGTCAAACCAAAACGGCTGGATCGCCTCGATGACGCGTGGATCACACGGCGTGGTCGACTGGTTATTGAGATAGATGCATTGTTTGTTCATGGTTTGAGAAACAACGACTCCAGACATAGTTGCGACCAAGTTTCCAGGCATTCCCA
>CAZHTX010000215.1:0-9182 GCA_964535475.1 uncultured Pirellulaceae bacterium | reverse complement strand
GCGCCAGCGTGCGGTTCCTCGGAACCAATCAGCCGCAACGCGCCAGCGTGCGGTTTCTCATAAGCAATCAGCCGCAACGCGCCAGCGTGCGGTTCATCGGAACCGTGGCTACCGCTGAACGGCTGATATAACTTATGTCGAGGTGCTTACATCTCCAAGTTGCGTAAATGCCGACGGCGATGATACTTGAGGCCGGGAAAAAAGAAGCAGGCGGCGGCAATGAAGCCGAAAATCAAGTGGCTGTAGAGAGGTAGCACCGCCATCAGCAGGCTGGACAGCAGCAAGGCGATTGCTTGGATGTAGAAAGCTCCGTTGAAGATACCCGCTTTGACAAGGAACACCATCGCCGCCAGGATCCCGAGCAGGGGCGAAAGGGTAAGCGCTTCGAGCCCCAGCCACCATTCCAGTGGAAATAGCATTGCGATGCCAATCATGCTGGCGGCCCACAGGTGGGCGACTTGCCGTTCCACAAAAGTCACCGGTCCCATGCGTCTTCGCAAAAACCAAAAGACACCGGCCCAAGCACCCAGGCCAACGATCCACAACGCCTCATAGGCCCAGCGTTGGGTCACGCCGGAAATTTCCAGCCACCAAGTTGCCGTGCAGACGACCAGCAAGACCAGGCTGTGCCACATCCACAGCATGCCCCAGTTTTCCAGCACGTGGGCATGGTGGGTTTCGCGAAAGAGTCTCGCCACGACTTGGCCGAACTGGCCTGACCGCGCGGCGATCGCTTCGTCTTTAAGATAAGCCTCCAGGTCATCGGCAAATTGGTCGGCCGAGGCGTAGCGGAGATCGACTGGTTTCTGCAGGCATCGCACCACGATCATTTCCAGGTCGCGATCGAGACCGGGCCTGAGCGCTCTGGGTGGCGGTGGGTCTTGTTCGAGTACCAGCAGCATCAGCTCCACCGGCGAATCGGCCACCAGCGGCGGGCGACCGGTGAGTGCGTGATAGAGGACGCAGCCGAGTGAATAGATATCCGACGCGGGACCGACGATCATTCGCGAACCGGAAGCTTGTTCGGGCGACATGTAAGCGGGCGTCCCGACGATCGCCCCGCTGCGAGTCAACTTCGATTCGTCGCTGAATTTTTTGGCTAGCCCGAAATCGGTGACGTGCGGCTTGCCCTGCTGGTCGATCAAGATATTGGATGGTTTCAGATCGCGGTGGAGGATGCCTTGGCGGTGGGCATAGCCGATTGCTCGTGCGGCAGCCAGCACGATTCGAGCTGCTTCGCGTTCCGGCATGGGGCCTTCGGCTAGCCGATCGGCGAGGGTCTCGCCATCGATCAACTGCAAACTAAAGAAGGGGCGACCCTCGAAATCGCCGACGTCGTAGACGGCAGCGATGTTGGGATGTTGGAGTCGGGCGGTCGCCGCCGCTTCGGCCAAGAAGCGGGACAAGTCGGCTTCGCTGGCCAACCGCCCGCGCAAAATCATCTTCACCGCCACGGCACGCTGCAAGCTGAGTTGCGTCGCTCGGAAGACGACTCCCATGCCACCGCGGCCGATCTCTTCTTCCAAGCGGTAGTCGCCAATCGTGGTTGGCAAGGAAAGTCCTCGCCAGGAACTGTCGCTGGCCGGTTGAGGAATTTCCTGCTGCGACAGCCCGGTGGCGTCGGTCACCATGACGGTGCCCCAAAGGGTCCGCAGGTCGTCCGCCAACTCAGGATGAGCGGCGCAAGTGCCGTGAAAATCAATCCGTTCACCGGAAGCCACTCGGTCGGCCAAATCGGACAGCAAATCGGCCAGCATTTGCTCGCGAACCTCCTCCGAATTCACGGCTCGCCCATCCCTTCGTATTGTTCATCGAGCAACTGACGGAGGCGGCGAATGGCTCGCAAGTATCGCATGCTGGCAGCTGGCGGGTTGAGATCGAGCGCCGCGGCAATCTCTAAATTGGAAAGATGCTCGAAGTGCCGCATCGTGATGATCTCACGATCTTGATCGGCCAATTGGGTGATCGCATCCTCCACCCGCCGGGCGATTTCTTGCTGAGTGGCGGCCGCAGCCGGCGTGATCCCCGGGTCGCATAGCTGGATCGCCAGTTCCACGGTGGAATGATTGGGGCCCGCATTGGCGGCCATCGGCTGCTCGCGATCCATGCTCCGTTTGGCACTCACCCGGTGGCGGCGATAGGTGTCGATAATGTGGTCCCAGGCAATTTGACGCAGCCACAGATGGAAAGCCATATCGGGGCTTTCCAGGTACTGCCGCAGCCGTTTACTGGCCTCGACCATCACGTCTTGGACAACATCACTTACATCGACCCGCTGCTGAACACGGCGGTCGAGACGCATCTGCACAAGCCGACGGACCGGTTGACGATGTTGCTCCAGCAAATGATTGATCGCGCTGGCATCGCCGACCTTGGCAGAATTTAGCCAATTTTGGGTCTGTTCGTCGTCGGGCCACAATTTTTTCGACATGAACTCTTTTACTTTTTCCTGGGAACCTCGCTCCGTTTAGCCGGCGCTCGCCGAACCGCGTGTCGCGGAGAGCAGATTGCTCTGCTGTATCATACCGGCTTGCATACCGGCTGGAGCAAACAATTTACCCCACACTGTCAGCAAAATCGGTGTCATCAGCAAAGCGGCTACCCGACGGTCGACGATCTGGGCAGATTTTCGCAACTTCGGGGCGGCGCCGGACAGATCATCCAACTAGACTTGGTAGCTAAACCACCAAGCGGCTGCATGCGTATAGTTGAGAGAAAAGCGTAAAAATTCCACAGTGAGAAATTTCGCCGCGAAAAAATTCCGCAGTGAAAAATTCCGCAGTGAGAAACCGTCTTGCCGACTGCGCTGGCAGCCTGCACGCCATCCCGTTCGCGTCTAACATCCCAATGATGCTATGAAATTTCGATTTCGCCAATTACCCGTGCTGCTGACCGCTGTCTGTTTGATGTCTGGCGGTTCGCTGGCCGTGGCGCAAACCGAGGGGGAAATACAGGTCGAAGAGACCCGTTTTGCTCCAGGAACCGTGATCGTCGTGCCACCTGCTCCGGAGCCCGAAGAAACATTTACGGGTCCAATTTCTTTGCAGGACTTGATCGATTCACACCCCGAAATCGCCTGGACCGACCCAGATTTCCCCGAGGGCAAGCCTTATTTTGATGCGCGAACGCGGACGCTGGTGGAAATGGCTCGCCAAGTCATTTTGCGGCGGGAAATTTATTGTTTCGAGTTCGCCTTCAAGCCGCTGCGGCAAATGGTGATGGACGTCCCGCAGCCCAACGGGCGTCTGCAGCGAAAGTTGATTTGGTACATGGTGTATCGAGTTCGCTACACGGGGGGCGACTTGCGTGCCGCCCAGAGCAGTGGATCCGACGCGGCCATTGATTCGCTGTTTTCGCGGATTGAGAAAGTCTCTTATGACTCGCGTCGCTTCTTCCCGCTCGTTGTGCTCTCGGATCTGGAATCGAAACAGGAATTCACCGATCGGATCATCCCCGCGGCCAAGCAATTAATTAAGACCCGCGAGAAAATCTCCGCCCCGCTCCACGACAGCGTGGAAATCACCTCGGTTCCGATTCCTCGCAGCAGCGATCCTGCCGCTGAAGGCGTATGGGGCGTATTGACTTGGGAGGATGTCGACCCCTCAATCGACTTTTTGTCGCTCTATGTGTACGGCCTCACCAACGCCTTCCAGCAGGAAAGCAAAGTGGCGGCCGCTCCTGGCAAGCGCCCCGTGCTCATCAAGAAAGCCTTGCAGTTGAACTTTTACCGTCCCGGCGACGAAGTGCTGCAAACCGAGGATCGGATTCGCTTTGGCGTGCCAGCCTTCACCGACGATCAAGAACAGGCTTACGTGCTGGAGCAATATGGTTTGGAAAAGCGGGTTGATTACCGCTGGATATTCCGTTAAGCTTCGGGGTTGAAATACCGAACATCCGGATCAACTCCCTATTTTCAAATTTCAGACGAAAAATGGCACATAAGAAGGGTCAGGGCAGTAGCCGCAACGGACGCGACAGCAACGCCCAACGCCGTGGTGTAAAGCGGTTTGGTGGCCAAAAGGTCACCGCTGGTAGCATCATCGTTCGCCAAGTTGGCACAAAGTTTCATCCCGGCCGCAACGTCGGCATGGGAAATGACTATACACTGTTCGCACTTGTCGATGGCACCGTGCGCTTTGACCGTGAAGGTCGACGCGTGAATATCGATTCCTTGGCGAGCTAGTTCGGCCTTCCGCCGTTCGCTTATCAATCAACCTCCGCAGCGTCGCCCGGTGAGGTGACGTTGCGTTTTTTATTGCGCACTCCATGTTTGTTGACTCCGTCAAAATTGAACTCCAAGCCGGTCGCGGCGGTGATGGCTGCATGAGTTTTCGCCGCGAAAAATATGTCGCTCGCGGGGGCCCCGATGGCGGCGACGGTGGCGATGGCGCAAGCATCATTCTGCAAGCTCGCGAAGGGGTTAACAGTTTGGCCGATTTCGTCGGTCACGGTATCTGGCGGGCCCCCAAGGGGAGCCCGGGTTCAGGTTCCGGACGCCACGGCCGCAACGCTCGCGATCTCACTTTGTACGTGCCCCCCGGCACCACGATTATCGATGCCGCCGAAGGCTTTGTGATTCGTGATCTCGTCCGCGATGGCGATCAATTAGTGATCGCTCGCGGCGGCAAGGGGGGCCGTGGAAACACACACTACAAAAGCTCCACCAACCGCGCCCCACGCGAATTCACTTTCGGGCAAGAAGGTGAGGTCCGCCAAGTCATCCTCGAGCTAAAGTCGATCGCCGATGTGGGCTTGGTGGGCAAACCGAACGCGGGCAAAAGCACGCTGCTCAGCCGGCTCAGTCGTGCTCGTCCCGAAATCGCCGATTATCCGTTTACCACGAAATATCCCAACTTGGGTCAAGTCGATGTTTCGGCCGACCAGCGGTTCATTTTGGCCGATATTCCTGGTTTGATCGCCGGCGCGAGCGACGGGGTGGGTCTCGGCCACGAATTTCTCAAGCACGTGGAACGGGCTGGAATTCTGATCCATCTGGTCGAGCCGACTCCAACCGACGAGTCGAATCCGCTGGAGAATTATCAGTCGATTCGCCATGAGTTGTCAGCCTACAGTGGCGAATTGGCCAACCGCCCCGAGATAATCGCCGTCACCAAAGCCGAACTTCCCACGGCTGGTGAAGTTGCCCAGCAGTTGCGCGAATTGGATGCGGAAAATGTTCGCCAAGTCCACTTGATCAGCGCCGTGACCGGAGAGGGGCTGAGCGATTTGTTGCACGAAGTTTGGGCACGGCTCTGCGAATCGCGGGAATTGGCCAAAGCGAATGCCAGCAGCGGTTCCTCTTTCGAACTTCAGCAAGCGGCCACCACGGAAGTCAAACAACCAGTCACCAAAAAGCCTGCGAAACAAGCGGCCAGGCGGCCACCTCATTTGGCAGGCCCTACCGCACAGTTATCCGAGGAGAACCCTCCCTCGCGATATCAGGACCCTGAGGACAGCACCCCGTGAGTTCGCCGCCGCTGATCGCCGTCGATATCGGCAATTCTACCGTCAAGGTTGGGATGTTGGCTCCGACACCGATTGCCGGACCGAATGACCAAGGTGGTGCGACCAGCTTTGCCGCGCACGCAGCGAGCGAACTCGAGCTACGCTCGTGCCAACTCTCCCTCACACCCACTTCGCACGATCATGATTGGCTCAGCAATCTGTTGTCAACGGTCGACAATTGGTTGCTCGATCCCGAACTGCGTGACGCCAAGCCGATTTCCGGTGCGCCGACCCGCGACAACATTTCTCCCGCCTCCCGGCCAGCGGCGCGTTGGTTTGTGGCCAGTGTGAATCAACCAATCGCCACGCTGCTGCGTCAACAACTTTTCACGACCCATTCCACTGATGTTTGGAAATTGTTAACCCGTCGTGATGTGGAGTTGGATCTCGACGTGCGTCATCCGGATGCCGTTGGGATCGACCGTTTGATCGGCGGCAAGGGAGCTCTAAAGTTTGCCAGCGAAGGTGATGTGATCTTGGTCGATGCGGGTTCCGCGGTGACCATCGACCTGCTCCGCGAAAATCGGTTTTTGGGTGGTGCGATTCTTCCCGGACTGCGATTACAGCTCGATGTACTCAACCGCTCAACGGCCCAGTTACCACTGGTCGACCCGGCGCTACAACAACAAGCCGCACACGCCCAGCTGGAATTGCCCGGCCGCGACACCTCGGCGGCGATGCGGAGCGGCGTGCTGATGGGATTGGCCGGCGGCATCGACCGGATTGCTTATGAATATGGCGAGCAGTGTGGGAAAACGCCCACCCTGGTGCTGACCGGCGGCGATGCCCTGCCACTCTCCCGATTGATTCGCCATCGTTGCCTGGTTGAAGAAAAATTGGTTTTAAAGACCATTCTGCGCATCGCCGCTGGCGGGCGGGTAAAATAGCGGGTGCTAACATTCCGCCACCGTTCGATTTTGCTTGTTGAAGTTCGGCAGAATTGTTAGGCACATTGGACCTTTGAAGGGAGAGCCTCGAATGTCAGCCGACCCACTTGCCAACCTGCTGCCCGCAGCCGACCCGCTGGCTCCCTTCGTACCCATTAGCCCGCCGCCGCTGCCCGCATCGGTTTCTGCTACCGAGATCCCGCAGCCGGAAATCCCGCAGCGTGAGAGCTCGCAACCCGAGGTCGCTACGGAGACGAATTCCCCAGACGAAATGATTCAGCCAGAAGCGACTCCTCCGATGTTTGCCGCAGCCGATCTGGCTACCCTAGCAAGCACCAGCGGCGGGGCGGGGGAAACGCGGGTCCGCCGACGCAAATCGCGGTCGCTGGCAGGGCCCTTGATGGGGTTGTTCGTGATTACCTTGATCGCCGGAGTCGGTGCGTGCGCGTACATCCTCGCTAACGGTTATCGGCTGACTTCCGATGGAAGAGTGATTGCCGGCGGAGACGATTCGGCTGCGAAACGCATGATTAATCAGCCTCGCCAAACTGGCAACGCTGACGCCGCCAAAGAGCCGGTTGATAGGGTGATGGGGTCTGCTGCGACTGCTGATAAACCGCCGGCCCGTCCCCAGCCAACGACTTCGAATCAGCCGGGCAACAGCTCTCTGCCCGCGATCCCCGCTGAGCCGACCGCTGAGCCAGATCCAGCCCAGCCCAGCATGGAACCGCAGCCTAGCATGGAGCCGGAGCCTGCCGCCGCTAATGCCCCTGCTCCCGAGCCAGAGCCCGAGCCAACTCCAGAGCCCGAGCCAACTCCAGAGCCAGAGCCCGATGAGCAATCCGCTGCGGAGACGTCCGCCTTGCTAGGGAGCGTGACCCAAGCGTTGCGGGCTGGCGAGTTGCCCGCTGCCAGCAAGGCGATATCGCAAATCGAACTGTCAACGTTGAGTGCTGCTGGAAAAGAGCAATTGCAGCGTTATGGCCTATTAGTTGAGTTGGCACAGCACTACACCGAGGGGATCCGCCGCGGGATGACCAAGCTGCGAGCGACGGAAACATTTGAATTAGCTCCCGGCCTGGAAGTCTTAGTTGTGGAAACATCGGCCGAGCGGATCAGCCTCAGGCTGAACGGCCGCAGCAAGTCCTATATACTGCCGGAACTGCCGCTGGTGTTAGCGCATCGGTTGGCCGATTTTGGACTTCCCGCCGACGCCCCGGTTGCCAAGGCGGGGCGTGCCGCATTCCAATCATTGTGGCCCCGCTCCACGGCCGGTCATCGCTTGCAAGCGTTTGATTGGTGGAATGAGTTATTAAATAGTCAAACAGAAGTCGACGTCACGGGATTGGAAGCGATCATCCGAGAGCTGTTCGACATACCTCCCACGGAATGAGTTGAGTTTTGGAATTATCGTTTGTCGACGACGCACGTCATACGTTGGAACATCTTATTCGTTTCGCCAGTCCCAGCCATGCCTCGAACGAGCCGATTACGGGCTGGGTTGAGCATCGCCTGCAGGAGTTGGGATTTGAAACCGAGTTGGTTTCTTATACCGATGCCTCGGGTGTCCGAAAGTGCAATGTGTTGGGCTATCGGGCTGGCCAGGCAACGGCGGCGGGGCGCCCCGATGCGGCTCCGATTCCGCCCAGCGGTGGGTTGGCCTACTTTGCCCACACCGATGTCGTTCCCGCGGATGAGTGGGAAGGACCGGGCGGTCCTTTCGATCCGGAAATCCATGATGGTCGACTCTATGGTCGCGGCTCGTGTGACATGAAAGGTTCCCTCGCGGCGATGTTGGCGGCGGTCAGGCGGATTCCAGTGGAGGAGCAAATCGCCCCGCTGTGGATCGTCTGCACGGCTGACGAAGAAGTCGGCTTCCTCGGCGCCAAGCAAGTCCGTGATGACTCCAAATTCTTTCGCACGATGGTGGCTGGGCAACCTGTTGGCATTGTCGGTGAACCGACTCGCCTGAATGTGGTCCACGCCCATAAGGGTATCACCGGTTTCAAGCTGACCAGTCGGGGGCGCGCCGCCCACAGCAGCACCAGCGAAGGCCGCAACGCGAACTTGGCAATGGTGCCCTTGTTGGTCGAACTGCTGGAAATTGACCAGGCCACGCAAACCGACCCGGCGCTCCGTGATCAGCGTTTCGAGCCACCCACGCTGTCTTGGAATTTCGGCGTTTCGGATGGAGCGAGCGCCGTCAACGTGACGCCGGGGCAGTCGAAAGCTTGGGGTAGCTTGCGACCGATGCCCACGATTGATGGTCTGCCACTCATCGAACGCGTGCGGCACAAAGCTCAAACGCTCGGCATCCTGTTCGAAGAATATCACGGCGGTGGTTATCTGTGGGTCGAACCTGACCATCCCTGGGTCCAGCAAATGTGTAAGTTGGCTGGCGTTCCGCAACCAAAGACAGCCAGCTATTGCACCGATGCGGGCCAGTTCACCGAGCTAGATTCGTTGGTCGTCTGTGGGCCGGGCGACATCGCTCAAGCACACACCACCGATGAATACATCGAACTCGATCAACTCTCCGCCGGTGTGGACCTTTATGAACGCGTGATCCGGGCTGTCTGCTGTACAGAGAGCTGATCGGTTACAATGTGACCGCTATCACGCGCGAGGGTCAGCAACTCCCCACAAGTCATTAAGAATCTATCCGAAAACTGTGAGCCGACGGCGCTAGCCGCGGGCCTTTTTTATGGTTTTCGGATAGGTTCTAAGCAAAACGCAATCAGCCGGAACGCGCGAGCGTCCGGTTCGGCGAAACCGAATCAGCCGGAACGC
>CAZHTX010000214.1:0-9311 GCA_964535475.1 uncultured Pirellulaceae bacterium | reverse complement strand
ATAGTGAGATGGGGAGCGGGGCAATGCGGCAGATGGCCATGATGAGAGGGTTTGGTGGTGAGGAAGGCGGAATGCCTGCGATGCCACAGATGGTATCGGTGAAATCAGTGTTGTTAGCTGATTGGAAATTGCCCGCCGGGGATGCGGAGTTAATGTTGCTCTTTTCTGAGCGGTTGCAAGCGAAGGTATCTGAGTTGGATTTGACTGGCGAGAAAGATCAGGCTGAGATGACGCCGGAGCAGGCTGAGATGATGGAGGAGATGGCCAGTGAGATGTCGATGTACATGAGTGATCGCGAGGGGGCGCCGCTGCGGGTGGTTTTTTACGCGGTACCGACGGCGGAGCAGATAGCCGCAGCGCGCGCTGCAGCCATTGCGAGTGCCAAGGAGGAGGCGGCTGCGATTGCGGTCGCCGCTGGCGTGGGGCTGGGGAAATTAGCCGGGATCATGGAATCGCCTGCCGATGGCGTGGTGACGCGGCTTTACTCGGGCATTTACGGTCAGGACCGCGAAGTCCCAACGGGCGAGGGTGAAGTGATCTCGCCACAACCGGATGATCTGGAGCGTCAGATTAGCGTCTACCTGAGCTATGACATTGAGTGATTTGATTAGCACGGTCGCCACTGTTTTGCGATTGCTAGGCCGCATCCCGTTGCCCGGCATCGACGGTTTTGGGGATCGGGAGCTGACGATGAGATTTCTTTGCGGGCTCTAAATCAGTCGTAACCAGTGAGATGCCTAGTTTCTGGTAGACTTTACCGAAATTGCGAAAGTGTTTTTTGTTCCGCGGCATTTCCTCGAGCAAATTTAGACCGACAGAGAAGACATCGAGTTCAGGCTGAATCAATTTCGCTGTCACCAAAGCGGTGGAGCAGCAGCTAACCAACACGTCGAATTTTTGTTGGACAATGAGGCGTTCTAAGCAGAGGCTAGTCTCTAGGATTTCCTGTCCGGGAGATGATAGTTCAAGATCGTCTAATCGTTCGACGGGATGCGGTTTGTAAATGACGCGTTCAACGTTGAGCTCTTCCAAGAGCTTGGCAATACGGTTTGCGATGGCACGCACACTGGAAGCCGGAGCGAGATTACCCTTAACCATCCAACTCCCCAGCACGAGTGCTGTGCGAGGTTGGGTAGCGTTTCGCTGGTCCTCGGCGACGGGCATTTGAATGGGGTAGATTTTCTGGGCATCGTACTCAGAGGGGAAATTCCGAGGCAAGTAGATTCGATCGCAAATCGGTGCATCAGCGCCTAGGCGATCTCCGGAATATGCGTAAGTCGAGATGTCCGCGTGGCTGGCCCATTTCAAGCGATTGAACCATTGCGGAAATCGCCTCCAGCCGGTCATTGGATTTCGCCGCAGGTTCAGCGTGCCGTCGGGAATTAGACGGACCTGAAATTCCACGTTAGGATAGCGACGCAAAAGATGAGAGATGACGCAGTTAATTCTTTCCGAGAAGATTTGATAGGTATGTAAAATCACTCGGTCAGCATCTTCGACCTGTTGAGCAAAATGAGTTTGAATTTGCCTCAACCTTGCGGGCAAGCCGAATTGGCGAGTCAGGCCTTTGCCAGCCACCCAAGGCAGGATTGTGCGAGAGTCCCACGGATAGTCGTTCCAGATCGCCTGCATCCGCGGGGTGAATGTGATGAAATGAGAAGGACCGGCTTCGTGGTATTGTTGGTCAATTAACTCGCAAAGATATGTCTTAAACTCGGAGTCGGCGACATACAGGGAGACCGTCTTCATGCGAGTGCTCCTTAAGCTACCAGCGAATGTGGCTTCATGACTGCCCGCCAATTCTCAGCGACTTGCCTGAGAACGAAGTCGATATCGCTGTCTGACATTGACGGGAACATTGGTAGGCTGAGTGCGGTGCGGTAGTGTTCGACAGCACCGGGGAACTGTGAATCATTGATTTGATAGCGGTGCTGATAGAAGGGTTGATGCGAGACGGGGAAGTAATGAACCTGAGTGCCAATGCCGGTTTGTTTAAGTCGCTCCACAAAGCCTTCTCGGTCGATTGTCGTCATGGTGAAATCGAGGTGCACGCAGAAGAGATGCCAAGCGGAAGTCTGTAAGTGAGCAAGGTTAGGCAACGTTAGGCCGGGCAGATCTTTCCAGCCCATGCAGTAGGCCTCCGCGATATGACGCCGTCTGGCTACGGACTGGTCGAGCTTTCCGAGTTGGGAATAGGCTAAAGCACAGGAAATGTCGGGAACGCGATAGTTCATCCCAGGCGTATGCATCTCATAATACCAAGGCCCCTCTTGGGGACGTTGCAGGAGAGTGGGGTCCTTGGTCATGCCGTGGCAGCGAAACCGTTGTAAGGCCGCAGCGAGTTCTTTTTGGTTAGTCGTGACGGCGCCACCTTCTCCAGCGGCGACATGTTTGACTGGGTGGAAACTGAAAGTCGCCATGGCGGCATGTTGACAGTTGCCGATGGGAGCACCATTTGCGTAGCAGCCACCAATGGCGTGACTGGCGTCTTCGATGATGACAGCGTCGGGTGCAAGTTGGCGTCGCAAGGCGCCGATCGCCTCCATGTCACAAGCTTGACCAGCAAAGTGGACGGGCACGATGGCGTTAACCGAGGAGTCGAGCACCGTAGCGAGTGTCTCGGGAGTCATTAGACCAGAACAGGAATCGACATCGCAAAACCGGACCTCCGCGCCGAGGTAAATCGCTGCGTTCGCCGTAGCCAGGAAGGTATTTGCGGGGACAACCACTGTCTTCCCAGGCCCAATTCCGGCCGCCGCATAGGCCATGTGAAGTGCGGCCGTGCCTGAATTGCAAGCGACAGCGTGTTTCGCTTGGCAGTAATCGGCTAGGCCTGTTTCGAACCTTTCGACGGCGGGGCCTTGGGTTAGCCAGTCGGAACGGAGCGTCTCCACGACTGCCGTAATGTCTTGCTCATCGATTGACTGACGTCCATAAGGAATCATTGCCGGTCGTCCCTGACTGGTCTATAAGAAATAAATAATTAGGCAACCACGCGCAGTTGAGAAGGCTGCTGAGCGGGGGTGCAATGCTTGGCGATGGTGTCCCTCAGTTCCGCAACCGATAACCAATGGGTGTTATTGTTGCTGGCGTAACAGAAGCCGTCTTCGCATGGTTTGCCAGCGGCAACGTAGGCAGGTTCTGTGTGGCTCCATGGCCGTGCGGATGGTTGCACGATGTAATGATCGTCAAATTCGAGCGTCATCCGTGATTCATCGGCGGGGATCATGCACTCGTGCATTTTTTCGCCGGGCCGAACACCGATTATTTTCGTCTTACATTCGGGAGCAACCGCTTTGGCGATATCCATGATCGACACGCTGGGGATCTTGGGGACAAAGATTTCGCCCCCCTCCATCCGCGAGAAGGCCTCGAGCACAAAGTGAACACCCTGTTCGAGGGTGATCACGAACCGAGTCATTTCGGGGCTGGTAATCGGAACGACCCCTTCGCTTCTTTTACTTTCGAAGAATGGTACCACGCTTCCGTTGGACCCCAGGACGTTGCCGTAGCGGACTGCACAGAAGCGTGTTCCGCTCTCACCCGAGAGTGAATTGGCAGCTGCAAAGAGTTTGTCGCTGCAGAGCTTTGTCGCTCCGTAGAGATTGACTGGCGCCGCCGCTTTGTCGGTGGACAAGGCCACCAGGCGTTTAACCCCAGTGTCGATACAAGCATCGATTAGGTTTTCCGCCCCACCGATGTTCGTGCTGATGCATTCCTGAGGATTGTACTCAGCGATATCAACGTGCTTCATCGCTGCGGCATGAATCACGTAGTCGATCCCGCGGAGCGCGCGTTGTAATCGATTTTTGTCCCGCACATCGCCGACAAAAAAGCGGACCTGCGGAAATTCGCTGGGTGGAAATAGAGTTCGAGCCATATCGACGTGTTTTTGTTCGTCGCGGCTGAAGATGACTAAGCGTTTGGGCCGGTAATTGCGGATTAGCGTTTCAGCACATTTTTTGCCGAACGACCCCGTTCCACCGGTGATCAAGATCTGACTTCCAGCGAGCATCGACATTGGTTGGGAATCCTTTCCACTGGGACCTAGTATTTTCGACGCATGGTAGCCAGGACAGGGAGCGGCAACAAGAGCAATAAATCGGCACCCCTGGCGAGGGTTTGTAAATAGTATCTCGCTGCGTAATTCGCTTGGAGGAATGCTATTGGGAGCCAGCTGGCGATTGGCTACAATCCGTGAGGAAAGGCTCTCAAGATGGCCGTCGAAACTGCTTGAGATGACAATGTTCAAGCCCCTTCATCCAACGGAATTGGCCAATGAAGACGGTGGTGATTATTCAGGCGCGAACTGGGTCGACACGTCTCCCCGGCAAAGTTTTGAAGCAGCTCCGTGGGCAGTCGGTCCTGGGGCACGTGGTAAACCGTGTGCGTCGATGCGTTGAAATTGACGAAATCGTTGTCGCGACGACCGACCTTAGTGAGGACGTCTCCATTGTTCATGAAGCGGAGCGGCTCGACGTGGGTGTGTTTCGCGGGAGTGAAACGGACGTGCTTTCCCGTTACTGCCTTGCAGCTCGAGCGTCCGAAGCGGTGATCGTTGTCCGGGTCACCTCCGACTGTCCCTTCATCGATCCCGACGTGATTGATCAGCATGTGTGCGAATTCAAGCGGCGGGTCAGTGGCGGGCAACGCATTGATTACCTGTCCAACACACATCCACGTTCCTTTCCCCACGGGTTGGACGTCGAAGTTTTTTCGGTAGACGCGTTGGAAATTGCCAACCGCGAGGCCCGTGCGGAACAGGAACGGGAGCACGTCACTCCGTTCCTTTATTTAAATCCGCAGCGATTTGTTCTTGAAAACATCACGCAAACGCATGATCAATCCCAATTGCGATGGACTCTAGACGAGCCAGATGACTGGGCCTTTTTCGAAGCGGTTTTCGACAAAGCCCCGGCGGGCGAGTTTCTCAACACGCATCAAATCTTAGGGCTGCTTAATCGCTATCCCGAATTAAGTGCCATCAATTCGGCTGTCCGGCAGAAAACATTGAAAGCAGTATGAACGTAGCTCCCATTCAAATCGCTTCCAAGACGATCGGCTGTGCGAGCCCGCCCTTCGTCATTGCGGAAATGTCAGGCAATCATAATCAATCCCTCGAGCGGGCGTTGGCAATTGTTGATGCTGCCGCTGACGCGGGAGCTGATGCGATTAAGCTGCAAACGTACACTGCCGATACGATGACGCTCGATATTGATCGAGAGGAGTTTCGAATTTCGGATCCCGCCAGTCTTTGGTATGGGCGAAACCTGCACGCTTTGTATGCAGAAGCAGCCACACCTTGGGAATGGCACGCACCGATTTTTCGCCGCGCCGAGGAGCGAGGTATCGTCGCTTTTAGTTCACCGTTTGACGAAACCTCAGTCGATTTTCTTGAGACGCTTGGGGTGCCAGCTTACAAGATCGCCTCATTCGAGCTGACCGACCTACCGTTAATCAAAAAGGTTGCCGGCTTAGGCAAGCCGGTTATCATGTCGGTGGGTATGGCTACGCTTGGCGAGATTAATCAGGCGGTGATGGCGGCGCGGGAATGCGGACTCACAGAGCTAGTGTTGCTGAAATGTACAAGCACGTATCCGGCCACACCCGAGACGACGAATCTGAAAACGATTCCTCATTTACGCGATTGCTTTGGAACTCAAGTCGGGCTCTCTGATCACACCGGGGGAGTTGGTGCGGCCGTGGCAGCGGTGGCGATGGGAGCGACCATCATTGAGAAGCACTTTACGTTGCGACGCGCTGATGGAGGAGTGGATTCCGCGTTTTCGCTCGAGCCCGAAGAACTTTCCACATTGGTCGTCGAGACCAAACGCGCGTGGCAAGCATTGGGCCAGGTTGAATATGGAGCTACGGGCGGGCAGGCAAAGTCGTTGATATTTCGACGCTCCATTTTTATCGTCAAAGAAGTCGATGCGGGGGAAGTCATTGGTCCCGAACATATAAGAATCGTTCGGCCCGGCCATGGACTGGCTCCTCAATATTGGGAGCATGTCTGTGGGCGAACTGCGAAACATAAGTTAATGCCTGGTGACCCAACGACTTGGGAGATGTTTGTTTAGAACTTATCCGAAAACTAAAAATAACCGCGGCTAGCGCCAAAGCGGCTAAGGCCAAAGCGGCTAAGGCCAAAGCGGCTAATGCCAAAGCGGTTTTGGAGCTAGCTACGTTTTTTCTGGTGCTCCGATAATTTCTAATTACGGCAGGTTAAAAAAAAGTAAATTGCCTTCGGGTTGTCCCTCATTGAAGCTTTCTACTTTATTCCAGCCCAATCTTTCAAAGCAGCGGGTCGAGGCGAGGTTGGCCGGCTTGACGGTAGCGGAAAAGCCGGTGAGTCCCCGCGAGCGCATCCAGCAGACGCCTAGGCGAATGATCTCTTGTCCGGCACCTTGCCCCCTCGCCTCGGCGGCAACGGAAAAGGCCACGTTCCATGCTTGCTGTGCGGTTCTCGTGAAGCGAATCTGGCCGATCGGTTGTTCTTGACGCATGGCCACCAGCAATTTGCAGTCTTGCCGATTCAATTGGTTGTTGAACCAATCGCAGTGCTGTTCCCAGTTGATCGCTTCGGTCTGAAGTGAATTTTGGCGAACAGCGGCATCGTTGGCCCAGTCAAAATATAGTTTTTTGTCATCCGCCGTCGCTCGGCGAAGCCAGATGCGAGAGTCGAGCAAGGCGGCGAGTCGGTCGGCACCGTGTCCGTCGACCCAACGACGGTAGCGGGTTTTGGGTGCGGGGAGTTGCGGGATCGTGTTAACAAATTTTTCCAAGCTGGGGAAATCTATCGGCTCATTAAGACTTGCCAAGCCGATGGCAATACCATGCTTAACCAGTTCTTGATAGATTGGCAGTTGGTTCTCAGCGATGGCGATAATGCCAGCCCTCAGGCCATAGTACATCCATTCCCAGCAGGAACTGCTGGCGGAACTTATGATTCCATCAGCCCAATCATATTGCTCTGCCATGTTGGTCACGTTGCAGAAGACTTCGATCTTGTGCCTCGAGCGTGCCGCCAGTTCCAGCAAGCTGGCCCGATTTGGATTGGCCGCTCCGATGATCACTCGGAGTGAGTGGTTACTGCTCAGTTGTTCCGCTTTCAACAGCAGGGCGGTTGTAGCATTGATGGGATCGCTGCCACCAAGTGTCCATAATATGCGGCGGTGGGCTGCCTCGCCTTGGGGCGTTTGCAAATACTGGCTCGTTGTGCCGGCAACAGGTATTTCATCCCCGTATAAAAACTCATCTCTCAGTAATGCGTAACGTGTGCCCAGCAGTTTCTCTAGCGGTTGTCCTGCGCTCTCGTAACGCTCCTGCTTGGCGAGAGGATTTTGATCGACTAGCAGCTGACAAAACCACTGTTCGCAATAGTCGTAGTCTGTAATAATCGCCAACTGGAGTCCAGACTCTGTAACGGCTTGCTGAAACCGTTCGAAGTAGTGATAGCCATCGGCCACAACCCAAGAGGCGTTTAGGCGGTGTGCCAAGTTGCTAGTGACTTGGGCGTGTTCGTCTGTGTTGAAGAGTTTGGCAATGTCAAGACTCTCGGGCGTGTTCGAAGCGGAGGGCAAATAATCGTGAACATGGATCGACTCCGCGGTCAGCCGTTGCCGAAGTGCTGGCGGGAGGTTCCAGGTTAGGAGGTGAGTTGTGCCTCCTCTGCGTTGCCAGGCCTGAGCAAGGGCGATCATCCGCATGACGTGCCCGGTGCCAATCTGCGGGGAGGCGTCTGCTCGGATAAGTAAAACCGAATCGCTCATCGACTTGTCCGTCATGGGGGGTGCATCGTGGTGGGAAACTGGTAGAATTTTCCCGCGGCGAGATTTTACGAACTGATGTGGTTCAGTCAACTTTGAAGTCAACAGGGATAGTTCTATGGATAGCGAAAGTAAGTACACCACGGAGCAGGAAGCCTTTTGGGCTGGTCAATTCGGCGATGAATACATAGATCGTAACGCTGCGGAGCAACTGCTAATTGCCAACGTTTCTCTGTTTAGTCAAATTCTTCGACGGGCCGACCCCATTTCAAGCTTGATTGAGTTCGGTGCGAATATTGGCATGAATTTACAAGCGATGAAACGATTGTTGCCAGATTGTCAGTTGGACGGTGTGGAAATAAATCCAAAGGCTACGGAGATTTTAAGACAGACTGGCTTTGTCAACGTTTATGAGGAATCGATTCTGCAATTTGCCGCGCCGAAGCAGTACGATATGAGCTTTATCAAAGGCGTTTTAATCCATATTAACCCAGAGCATCTCGAAGCCGTTTACGAGCGACTGTATCAAGCCAGTCGCCAATATATCTGCGTCATCGAGTATTATAACCCGACTCCGGTGTCTCTTGCATACCGCGGTCACCAAGAAAGGCTGTTCAAACGCGATTTCGCGGGAGAGATTTTGGATCGCTACAATGATTTGAGATTAGTCGATTATGGATTTATCTATCGACGAGATCGGTTTCCGCAAGATGATTTAACTTGGTTTCTGCTGGAAAAATAGTTTGCTGGTTGAAATTTCAATCGCGTTCAAGCCTTCGAACTTGAACGGCTAGCGATAAATTCTTAGGCCACTTGGCGGCCGGCTGCCGGGATTTCGGTGTTCGATTTCACATCGACATCGACGATTTCGATGCCTAGTTTTTGGCAAGCCTGCATATAGGGCACCATGCTTCTCGTTGATCGTGCGTGCCTTTGGACAACATCGAGTCCCACAGCGATGACACGCGTGGCTGGTTGCATTAATTTTGTGGTAATCAGCGCGGTCGAACAATTCCCGATGACCACATCGTATGCTCGGTTCTTTAAGAGACGTTCGACACAATCCTGAGTTTGCAGCACCTGTTGGCCAGTGGACCACAGTTCATAGTAGTCTGCGGTCTCTTTACGATGGGGCTTGTAGTAAACTTGCACATCATTGAGGGTTGCCAGCGTTTCAGCGATCTTGGCGGCAATTGGTTGCATTTCATGGGGAGGGCAATAACCGGTGCGGGTTAACGCTGTTCCGAGAACGAGCACGTTGCCAGCTTGGCCGACTGGTTGTTGGCCGCGCCACTGGGGCATTTCCAGTGAATAAACTTTTGTTGATTCATACGCGTGGGGGAAGCCGGCGGGAAGATAGATGCGATCGCAAAGATCGCAGTCCATGCCCAGACGGTCGCCTTCGTACCGGTAAGTGGTAATGGCTGGATGCGCCAGCCATTTCAGCTGGTTGAAAAGTTGTGGGAATTTTCGCAAACCGGTCATCGGCCGGGTGTTGATGTTGAGTGATCCGTCGGGAATCAGCCGAACCTTCAGCTCGAC
>CAZHTX010000213.1:0-9555 GCA_964535475.1 uncultured Pirellulaceae bacterium | reverse complement strand
CCTGAACCTAAAATCAGAATATTTTGCCTAATCGTTAAACTCGCGACTGCGAACCAGCTGTCGACGTGGCGCCGGCTGGAGGTTTCGACAGATTGGCAGCGTGGAAATCAGGTCGTGTGGCCAAACTGCCGAGCAGCATACCCACGAAGCTGGCAAATAGCCCGCAGAGCTGCGGAGGAATCGCGAATTCCGGCGCCGCATACATCACCAATAGCCAAGTCGACACGCCGGCGACCATCGAGGTGACCGCGCCGGTGGTGGTTGCGCGTCGCCAATACATGCCCATCGCCAGCGGCACCAAAGCACCCACCAATGGCACGCTATAGGCACCCTGCACCATTTCGTACATCGTGGCGTTACTACCGACCGCTTGCCACGTCGCGGCACCGGCCACCAAAGTCAGCACCACACGCAACAAGAGCAGCATGTTGGCGGAGACAAATTTGGGAAAGCAGGGTCGCAGCACATTCTCCACAATCAAACTGGTCGGCGCCAGCAACGTCCCGCTGGAGGTCGAAAGGATTGCCGAGACCAAGGCGCCAAGGAAAATCACTTGTGCCCAAAAGGGAGTTCTCGCCAGGATCAGTTCAGGCAATACACGCTGCACCTCGCGTTCGTCACCGGACTGAAATAACTCGAGGTAAGTGGGGTCAATGAGCAGAGCTGCAAAGGCGATGAACATCGGCACGAAGGCAAAGCAAAAATAAAAACTCCCGCCCAACAACGTGCCGCGGATAGCCGTTTTTTCGTCTTTGGCGCTGGTCACTCGCTGAAACACGTCCTGCTGAGGAATCGAACCCAACGCGGCCGTGATAAACCCGGCAAGAAAGGGCAACCACACATCACTCCCTCCGCGGGGAAACAACTGTAACCGCCCCGAAGACGCAGCCGATTGAATGACGTGGCTGGCGCCACCCGCCTGATCGCCGATGATCACCGCAATCGTAATCAAGCCGATAACGATCACCACGGTCTGCACCATATCGGTCAAGGCAACTGCCCACATGCCGCCCAACGCCGTGTACAGCAAGACGATGCCAACGCCGCAGAGAATGCCGTTGTCGATGGTCAGCCAATCCCAACCGCCCGCTTGACCAAGCACCGATAACACCAACCCCAACGCGGTCAGCTGAGCAGCCGCCCAACCCAAGTACGAAGCGGTAATCACCAACGAGGTCCCAATCTCGACGCCTTTCCCAAAGCGAATGCGATAGAAGTCACCGATAGTCAGCAAGTCCATGCGATAGAACTTGCGAGCAAAAAACAGGGCAACCAAGATCAGGCAAACGGAGAAACCAAAGGGATCGCCGGGAATGGCGACCAAACCGTCTTTGGCAAAAGTGGCCGAAACAGAAAGTACCGTCTCGGCCCCGAACCAAGTCGCGAAAACGCAAGTAAAGTTCATGTACAGTGGCAGTGAGCGCCCGGCCACCATGAAATCCCGCGCACCATGCACCCGTCGTGATGCAATCAGCCCCACGCAAATGGTCGCCAACAGGTAAACAAGCACCGCGACTGTGAGCATGAACGTGCCCTAGAAAATGGCGACTGACTTGGCGACCGGTAATCCGTTAAACGGCGAAGCACTGGCACCCGCGTAAGCGCCCATGCAGGGTATCAACAGCAACTCGCCAACTTCCAAATCGGGCAACGCTTGATCATTTGAAATGACGTCGCCCGAATCGCAAGTTGGACCGGCTACCACGCACGGCTCGACCGCTCGCTGACCATACCCCTCATACCAAATCGGGAAATCACAGTGGTCGAAGACCTTCCCGGAAAAAGAACCGTAGAGTCCATCATCGATCGTGAACCACGACCGGTCCCAGCGGCGGCTCTTGCCTATCACTTGAGTGATTAAAGTCGTCGATTCAGCGCACAACCCGCGCCCAGGTTCGGCGATCACGCGAATCCCCAAGCCACCAAAATGCTGAGCCAGCCCCGTCGTGATTGCTTCACCAAAAACTTCGATCGGCGGTACATCGGTCCGGTATGGCGCCGGTAGACCGCCACCAATATCGAGCACTTCCAATGCAAAACCCATCTCGGTCGCTTCATCCCACAGCCCGCGGATGCTGGCCAAGGCGATGCTGTAGTCTTGCGGATCAAGACATTGGCTGCCGACGTGAAAGGAAAAACCGCGGACGTTTAAACCAAGCCGACGTGCGGTCTCCAACACCTCGCGAGCCTGCTCCAAAGGGGCACCGAACTTGGCCGATAAATTGATCAAACTGGACGAGTTAGGGGTCGCCACGCGGAGCAGCAACGAGACGCCAGGTTCCCAAGCAGCAAGCTTTTCCGCTTCGTTGACGTTGTCAAATACGAACCACCGCAAACCGGCCTGATAGCAGCTGCGAAAGTTGCTCTCCGTCTTGCAAGGGTGCGTGTGTAGCATTCGCTCTGGAGAAAAGCCAGCTTCCAGTGCAGCCTGCATTTCGCGCTCTGAGCAGACATCAACAAATGCATTCTCCGCACACAGAGTGGCGAGGATGTGCGGGTCGGGGTTCGCCTTGGCCGCGTAGTATAAATCGATCCCCACCAAAGCATTTTTCATCGCCCAGTAGGTATCGATCAGCTTCGACTTGCCAACCACCAACAGGGGTGATCCATGCTCGGCAACCAGACTGCGAGCTTGTTCAAAACCGATCACCGGCCGCGCTTGCCGCAGCGACTGCGGGCGCGCACATTCCACCATTTGCATTGTTATTATCTACCCAAGGTCAGAAAACGCAGAGACTACAACCAACAAAATCAAAAAATTGTCGGCCGACTGTTCCGAGCAGTTATCTTGCCGCCTTCATGCAGCTAAAACCGCGTTGACCTTGGGGTTTTGCCTTGGGGTTTGGCATCGGTTTTCGCATGTACGTCAGTTCGACACACACACCGGTCGGTCGTCCAAAGCGAGCCCCAGCAGAGCAGGGCTCACCTAAACCAACTCGTCAAGACCTCAATCGGTCTTCGTCACACATAGTACGCAATCAAAGGTGAAAAAGAGAAGGGCTTTTTTGGCAATTTTAATCAACCTCGCCCCAGCGGGATCACTCAAGTGAGTGGGTGGTCATCGTCGCCGCCGCGAGCGTTAAGGCATCGGATCACTAAAAGCCAACAGCGGAGCGACCAGCGACCAACTTTTCGAACTGCTGCTGATTACGTCGAGCGATGTCTGAGGTAGAATTTAAGCCCGCGAAAACAGTAGAATTTGGCTGGCTTGGAATGTGGCGTGCGTTTATGTCCACTTGCCGCAGCAGACGATTCCCAGCAACTTTCCAATCACTCAACCAAAAGAAGCACCGCAATGGGTCGAAGTTTCGAAGTCCGAAAAGTTTCCATGGCCAAAACTGCTGGTCAAAAATCAAAACTCTATTCCCGCTACGGCAAACAGCTCTACGTGATGGCGAAGAACAGCGGTGCCGATCCCACTGCCAATTCATCGCTGCGGAGCCTGATCGAAAAAGCCAAACGGGAACAGGTACCCGCGCACGTGATTGACAAAGCGTTGGAGAAGGCCAGCGGTGGCGGCGGGGAGGATTTTGCCTCGGCTCGGTATGAGGGATTTGGCCCGGGTGGCTGCGCGGTAATTGTCGATTGCCTCTCGGATAACGCCAACCGCACGATTACCGACGTCCGCAATTGCTTTACCAAGACAGGTTCCAAAATGGGAGCCCCCGGCTCGGTCGCTCACTCCTTTGACCACTTGGCAATCCTGTCCTTTAAAGGAGAGCAAGAGGAACAAGTGTTGGAGGCAATGCTGGAAGCGGAGGTCGATGTGACCGATATCGAGTGTGAAAACGGACAAATGACTTTGTTTGCCCCCGCAACTGAATTTTATAAAGCCAAGCAGGCTTTGCTCGAAGCCCTCCCCGATGTCGAATTCGAGGTGGATGAGATCAGCTTCTTGCCGCAGACTCGCACTGAAATCACTGCGGAAGATTTGCCGATGTTTGAGAAGTTTATCAACATGCTGAACGATTGTGATGATGTTCAGGACATCTACCATAACGCCATCGTGCCCGAGGCAACATGAGTGTTACCAACAGCGTTCCAGGAAATTGACCACGTTTTTCCACATGATGCCCTCGATGTCGGTGGCCGTGTAACCGCGTTGCTCGAGCAGTTGCGGCAAACATTGCAGATCGGCGATCGAGTCCAAGTCCATTGGGGTTTGTTCCGTGCCATAGCCTCCATCGAGATCGGTGCCGATGCAGACATGTGTGCTATTTCCGGCTAACTGGCAAATGTGATCGATGTGGTCGCAGATGGCTTCGATTTTTAAATCGAAATCAGCTGGCAAACTATGTAAATGCTGCCACCCGGGCACCATCATAATCGCGTCGAACGCCATGCCTAAGATTCCTCCGCGTTCGATAACGGCGGTGATTTGATCATCCGCGAACTGGCGATTCCAGGGGACCAATTTGCGACAATTCTGATGGCTGGCCCAAATCGGTCCTTCGTAAATCTCGATGGCTTGCCAAAATGTCTCGTCACACAAATGGGTCACGTCGAGAATTAAGTTGAGTTGATTCATTTCGCGGAGCAATTCACGGCCCTCAGGTGAGAGGGGACCCCGCGCGTCGGTTCCCAACGCATAGCGACCTGGACCATAGTGAGCTGGCCCCAACGCTCGCAGTCCAGCCTCGTAACTGTCATGTAAATAATCGAGGTGCACAATCGAGTCGGCTCCTTCCAGGCTGAGTATGTAGCCAATCGGTGGCTCTGGTTCGGCACCGCGTGAGTCGACCGTGTAAAGGCCTGCCGGCCGTGCGGGTTCCTCTAGCCAAAGTTGTATCTGCCGTCGCAATCCCTCAAGATCACGAATCTGCGTTAGCTGGCCCTCCCGTTCCATCGCCCGGTACCATGCCAACTGGCCTTGCGTTTGTGCCCAAGCCTGCTCGGGTGAACGCCAGCCTGGTAGGGTATGATATTCGTTAGCAACGCGAGCAATTTGAGTGGCCACGCACAAACCCACTCTACCTCGCCGCATTTCGGGAAAACAAACGGTGTTATGCGACCGATCAACACGGTCGCGTTTCCCGCTAGCCATCGCCTGAATGTGCTCCGCCCGTCGCAGGCGTTCTTGCGACCAACGTAAATCACGATTCCACTCCAACGCATTCATGGCCAGATCAAGATGAATATCAAAAATCAAAGGTGTCTGCATGAATGGCTCGTCGTTGGTAAGTTTCACCGCGGGTCTAGTCTTGCCGGCTTGGTATTATAGCGAAATGGGCTCGACGCCGTCGGCCACCTCTTCGCGGCTGCCATAAGTTTTATGCTCCCTTGTCCCCCCTCGCTGATCGAAAATCATGAAGTTCTGGTTATCAGTCTACATCTTCGCGGTGCTCGTTTCTTCACGGACCGCTGAGGCTGCCGAACCGCCCAATATCTTGTTCATCTATCTCGATGACTTCGGCTGGCGGGACGCCGGGTTTATGGGCTCGGATTTTTACGAAACCCCGCATCTCGATCGCTTGGCTGCCTCGGGGATGGTTTTTAGTGACGCCTATGCATGCGCGGCCAATTGCGCGCCGGCGCGGGCCAGTCTCATGTCCGGTCAATATTCACCGCGACACAAAATTTTTAACGTTGGCACCAAGCCGCGCGGCAACGCCAAGTTCCGCAGGCTCGAACATGTGCCAGGTACCGATACACTTTCGCCGGAGATCATTACCTGGGCTCATCGGCTCCAGCAACAAGGCTACCGTACCGCCACGATTGGCAAGTGGCATCTTAGTGACGATCCGACCATGTACGGGTTTCATGAAAATGTTGCCGGCGATCACCGTGGCAGCCCGCCGCGGGGCTATTATCCGCCCCACCCAAACGCGACGGGACTAGATTCGGCAGCCGCTGACGAATACCTCACAGATCGGTTGACCGCCGAAGCTATCCAATTTATTGAACGCAACCACAATCAACGTTGGGCGCTTTACTTACCTCATTTCGCCGTCCATACACCTTTGCAGGCGAAGCCCGAGCTCTTGGAAAAGTTCACAGGAAAACCAAAAGGCGAGCTCCATTCGCACGTCGTGATGGCCGCGATGATTGCTGCTGTTGACGAAGGGGTGGGCCGAATTTTGGCAAAACTCGATGCGCTCAAGTTGCGAGATAACACCGTCGTTATGTTGTCATCTGACAACGGTGGCTATGGTCCCGCCACTGATATGGACCCATTGAAAGGCTACAAGGGTACCTATTACGAAGGAGGTATTCGGGTACCTCTAGCCGTATCGTGGCCGGGCGTGGTTGAGCCAGGTTCCACATCCAACGTCCCGGTATCGGGTGTCGATATTTATCCGACGTTATGTGAGATTGCCGAAGTTCCCGCACCCGACCAACAAGTGCTCGACGGGATCAGCTTGGTGCCGCTAATCAAAGGGGAGGCCGTGGGGCAAGCAGAACGTGCTTTGTTTTGGCACTTTCCCGCCTACTTACAGTCCTACAATGTCGACAGCGAACAGCGTGATCCGTTGTTTCGCTCGCGCCCGTGCAGCGTCATTCGGCAGGGCCGCTGGAAGCTCCACCAATATTTTGAGGATAACGCGTTGGAGCTTTACGATCTCGCCAACGACATTGGCGAGCAGCACAACTTGATTCACCAGGAGCCCGAAGTTGCAGGGCGTCTGCTGGAAAAGTTGCAAAATTGGCAGGCGCGAACTGGAGCACCGATTCCGACCGCCAAGAATCCCGACTACGATCGCGTCGCGGAACGCGAGGCAATCCTCAAAAGATTGGCTCGCGAGAATTAAATCGCACACTCTCAATCGGTATCGGGGGGCCCTATTACTCTTGTCCGCCCTGCTTAGTCAGAATAGGGATAATTTGGAAAAAAGAGTAATTCGTGATCATAATAGTTCCAGGGCGCGTCATCTGAGAACGAACGAACACGCACGCGAGTATCTCCAATCAAGACAAGTCCCCCCGCGTTGGTCGGAAGGGGAACAGTCCAAGTTCCGCCCACGTGTAAAACGCCCTCGTCACCCGAGCCTTGTTTCAGGTTCGTAGCCACTTGATGGTCGATTTGGAAGCCTAGACCAACCGAATCCAAGCCAAACGATCCTTCGTAGAGATATCCGTCGAGAGCGAAGTCGAGTTTATCGGGATCGTATGCGGGATCGACCGGCGCGCCCCAGCTGCTCATAACAATCCAGAAGTGCTGTGCACCAGGGTAGGTGTAATATTCGGCCTCCAGGTGAGGATGATGTATGTGCATTAATTCGATATCATGTTCCATCGCCAGGACCGGTTCGTTCGGACCCGGTGGAAATACGATGGGGGGCAGATCGTCCGCGATTGCCGGATAGGCAATAAAGAGCCCGAACACCAAACTCAGAAACTTCTTACGCATGCTTCGTTCCCGCTAGTTGAAGTAGCCAAACAGTAAGTACTCGTCGGTTAACAGTCCACGAATGGATGTCAGTTGATCGGCAGTTAAGAGATTCACCAAGGTTTGATCGCTGATGGTCAGAAAGAGCTGTTGTAAATCGAGCTCCGCCGCGTCTGTCAACGCATCAAATTGATTTGACAGGCTGGTAAGGTTTTCTTTGGAACTTGCGACCTGTGAAAGCAAATTAGGATTTATGGTCAATTGACTGACGTCAAAAATGTGAGTTCGGATCGCCATTTGAACGATTCGAGCAGCCGATAGGTCGGCCACTTTTTCCACGGATTCCTCTAATTCCTTAATTTGTTTCCATTCCAACTCAGTGGCTCGCATGACTTCAGATTGCTTGCCTTTGTCCCTAAAAAGCACCTCCAAAGCATCGCTGCGAGCGCGTGCATACTCACGTCGCTTGATGTAGATCCGATGTGATAGTTCCGGGTTGATTTGAGTTAGATGAGTCAGTCTGCGGTCACCAATAATGTCAATTAGCTTTGACGAATAGACCATCGAAGGTGTTTCCGCACCGGCAATGAAAACTCCTGCGGCATCAAGTTGTGGATCTAGGAAAAGTCTTGAATAGCAATCGACAAAGCGTCGAATCGGACTCAGACGGTCCCCGCTGACGCCTTCGTCAACGAGTGTCTGCTCAAATCGCTGACAAACGATCAATGGCAGCACCCGCGAGTGCCAAGTCTGAAACTGGCGTGAGATATCGACTGCAGCTAAGGCGATTTTACGAGCCGTCTCTGGCTCCCATTGCAGATTCGCTTGGAGTTCGGTTTCAAGTAACGCGGAAATGCCATAGAGTCGAAACCACACCGTAAAGCGAAACCGCTTCAGCAGTGCGGCATGCTCAGTGGCTAATTGAGATAAAATTAGATTTTCTTGCTCGATGATTGGCAGATAAGGTTTTACCGGATGGCGTATCGGGAGATGCCACATTTGACGCATCAACCCGAGTTTTGTTGGCTGCTCAAAACCCGCTTTGTTCCACGCATTTCGAAACTTTTGCAGAGCCTCTTTCAGATCGCGCTGCGCGGAGGATTCGGCCTCACTGGTGACTACGATGTCTTCTGACAGGCACGCCAGATAAGGCAAGTGGAAATCTAGGCTTCGGCCGAGTTGCCAGGGGTCGGGCTTGGATTTCGGGCTGGAGACAGTTAGCCAGGCTTGGGGCGCTGTCGGCGGCCAAGTGTTAAATTCATGTTGAGCTGGATTACTGCCAGCAGAGATATCAAGCACTTGGGACATCGCTTGAGCGTTGAATAGCAAACAATTCGCTATCAGTAGAGCAACGTGCGTCCGCAAACCTTGAACTCGCATACGCTTCTCCATCGAGAAAGTTGTAGCCGCTGCGGCGATCTGAGGACTCCATCGAGCCTCTTCTTCGCCAGATGTTCGACGCTGGGAATCTTATCGGTTACCAATTGCAACCTCATAAGTATCCAGGAGAAACAGGAAATTAGCCTTTTCGCGGTAGGGCTCAATAGAGAAAGGGGTGCAATCGCGGATTGCACAAAATTTCCACGCCAATCAAACCGCTTTTAACGATTTTTTGGATGAGAGAGCGCGGCGATTCGTAAAGCGCCGAGCACTGGAGCCAACACGACACCGATTTTGGCAGGCGGGCAGTCCAAACGATGTAAATGTTGTTGCAAGAGTTGGCGGTAATCGACTTGGTTTACCAGTACGCCACCGGCAACAGCCAAAAAGTAATTCTCCAGCTGAAGTCGATGCACCAAGTTGGAAACTTGTTGGGCCAATGCATCGGATGCCTGGTGAATAATGTGTTGCGCGATAGGGCTGGAATCGGCAATCGCAAAAATCATCGGAGCGAGGCTGGCTAACTCGTCTCGACTTCGGCTGGAGGCGTAAGCCCAGGGCACAATTTGCGAGACGGAATCGCGGTCGATCGCTGATAAGACCTCGGCGAGTAAAACAGGATCGGTATCACGGCCGTCGGCGATGGTGCAAACGGCTTTGAGTGCGGAAACTGCAATCGCATAGCCGCTTCCCTCGTCTCCCAGCAGTGGGCCCCAACCACCGCAGCGCATCGTCCGGCCATCGTCCGCTCGGCCCCAAGCGATCGAGCCGGTTCCAGCGATGAGGCCAATGCCTAGCGCCAAAGCGGCTAACGGCTTCGGATAGGTTCTAGGAAAATCCAAAACAAC
>CAZHTX010000212.1:0-9583 GCA_964535475.1 uncultured Pirellulaceae bacterium | reverse complement strand
TAAAAAAGGCCCGCGGCTAGCGCCGTCGGCTCACAGTTTTCGGATAGGTTCTAAGTGGCTACTTGGCCAGTACGTTCTCCCGACTTGGAAAAAACATGCTCGATTCCAGCGACGCGAGCGGGCATACCGACCAACTTTGCCCACGAGAACTCGAGCTGGAATTGCTCCGCCTGCGGGCCGCGGCGGAAGCTGCCCGGCTCGATGCGCGTGCCGCGGAAGTCGAACTCTTGCTCCGCCAAGCGGCCCGCGGGCAAACAGCAGCAGTAGCTCCCGCGGCAAAAGCACAACAGCTTGCTGGCCAAACTTCGTGGCCGCTGTCGACGGTTCCCGCAGTCAACTCATCACCATCCCCGGTTAACGGGCCCTTTCCCGTCTCCTGGCAAACAATGCTGGCCGCCGTTCGACAAGCAGAGGGAGTTGAACCCAGCGGAACCGCTTCAAGGTTTGCGTCGCCGAGCGTGCCAGATACTCCCACTGAATTTATTTCCACTGAATTTGCTCCAGTAACAGCTGCTGCTGCTAACCAACTTGAGCTGGCCACAGTTGAACAGACTGAGCTCGGGCCAGTTGAGCTCGGGCCAGTTGAGCTCGAAAGCAATGGGCCGGGCGGGGCAGGGGGGGCTTCGTTGCAGATCGTTTCTAGCAAAATTTCCGGCCTGGCGGATGAACCAGCGATGGTATCGACGGGCTGGGAGGCGGAAGCTGCTGGGGAGGCGGAAGCTGCTGACAAGTCCAGTCCTCGTCGTCGCCGGGCCGCTTGGCTGTTGAGCGCCGTCGTGCACGCGATGCTCTTGTTCCTGCTGGCGATGATCACGATTTCAATCGAGTCGCCCAAAGACCAAGTGGCGCTGTCCGCGGCGGTCAGTCAGCCGAATGAGGAACCGATCGCCGAGATTGAACTCGAGCAGGCCCAGCAGCCGGCGGCGGCTGAACCGGCGAACGTGCCCGAGCTGGTCGAACCCACGCTTGATGCGGTCGGCGAAATTGTCAGCACTTCGTTTGACATTACCCAGCCCGCCGTGATCAGTCCCAGCGGCCCGGCGGCGACCGATCTGGGCGATTTGTTCAGCAGCCCGGCGGGCGGGCAAGCGAGCGATATGACTAGCCAGTTTTTTGGGCTTTCCGGTGGCGGTAATCATTTCGTCTACTTGGTCGATAACTCGGGCAGCATGGACCAAATTGCTCGCGATGGTTTTGATGTGGCGCGGCGTGAGTTACTGCGCGCGGTCGACCAACTGACAGCCGAGCAGCGTTTTTACGTGATCTTTTTTGGCGAACAAACGCTCCGCATGCGGCTCGACGATCCGACCAGTTCTCCCAGCCGCTCGGTCTACGCCACGGAGGCCAATAAAGCCGCCTTGCGGCGATGGGCAATGACGATTGAGATGCAGCCGGGGAAATGGCCCGAAGAAGCACTCGAGTTCGCTTTTGAACTGCGGCCTGACAGTATTTTTCTCCTTACCGACGGGCAGATGTCCCAACGCGTGGTGCCCTTGATTCGCGAGGGGAACATCGTCGAGACGTTGCTCGATGGCCCCAAGCCTCGTTCGCGAATTCACACCATTGGTTTTCACAATCGTGAGGGGGAAGCCCAACTGCGAGCGATTGCCAAAGAAAATGGCGGCAGTTATCGCTTTGTGGCCCCTACGAGTACTTTCCAAAGATGATGCTGGCGTTGTGGCCACCGAAGCCAAAACTGTTGCTCATCGCCAGCGTTAATTCCCGCCGCTTGGCGGTCACGGGGGTGTAGTCGAGGGCACAGTCGGGGTCGGGATTTTCCAAGTTAATGGTTGGTGGGATGATACCGTCAGCCAGAGCGCGCAAGCAAATCACCGCTTCCACGCCACCGCTGGCACCGAGCAAGTGTCCCAGCGCGCTCTTGGTGCTGCTGATGGAAATCTTTTGGGCCGATTCACCAAATACGCGTTGGATGGCCTGCGTTTCGGCTTTATCCCCGAGCGGCGTGCTCGTCCCGTGGGCGTTGATGTAGTCAATTTGTTGGGGTTGCAGTTCAGCATCGACTAAGGCTTCCGCCATGGCTGCTGCCGCACCGCTGCCGGCCGCGTCGGGCTGGGTGATGTGACCCGCATCGCAAGTGCTGCCGAACCCCAGCACTTCGCCCAAGATATTGGCCCCGCGGGCCATCGCCGCTTCGAGTTCTTCGAACACCAGGATGCCGGCTCCTTCGCTGAGCACGAACCCGTCCCGGTCGGCGTCGAAGGGGCGGCTGGCTTGCTGGGGCGCTTCGTTTCGCATCGAAAGTGCTTTCATATTTTGAAAGCTGGCCAAACCAACGCGGGTGATTGCCGCTTCGGTGCCCCCGGTGATGACCGCGTCGCAGTAGCCGTCGCGAATCAGTTGCAGGGCGTTGCCCATCGCGTTGGCAGCACTGGCGCAAGCCGTCGAGACGGAATAGTTGGGGCCACGCAGGCCGTAGTGGATGGCCACGTTGCCACCAGCCGCGTTGAGCATCATTTTGGGCACGGTAAAGGGGCTGACGCGATCGGCACCCCGGGTGACCAATTTTTCAGTTTGAGCTTCGATTTCAATCAATCCGCCCACGCCCGATCCCAAAATCACGCCGCACCGATGGCGGGCAACTTGGGAGAAATCCAAGCCGGCGTGTTGCACCGCTTGCCACGCCCCGTGGAGGGCGAATTGAGCAAAGCGGTCGAGCCGCTTGGCTTCCTTGGGCTCGACAATGCCACCCAAGTTGAACTCGGGTATATCACCGCCAAAATGGACCTTGAACGGGGCCGTATCGATAACCGACAGGGGACCGATTCCGCTCTGACCGTCGATGAGCGCCGACCACATGCTATCGACATCACACCCCATCGATGTAACGACGCCCAACCCGGTGACGACAACCCTACGCTTCATCAGAAAAACTCGTTTGCGAATTCAATACCTGCAACCATCACGACCAGCCAATGATACTGCTTGGCATCAACACAAACAGCCACCGGGCGCGGCCGCATCCACCTTCCTATCTTGGGATGCAGTCAACCTCGGCGGCTGGTGCGGATGACCGGAAAAGAAACGACGCTCAGGCGTCGTCCCCTTTTTCCTTTTCGATATAGTCAATGGCTTCGCCGACTTTCTGAATCTTCTCTGCCGCGTCGTCAGGGATGCTAATATCGAACTCTTCTTCCAATTCCATCACCAACTCCACGGTGTCCAGTGAGTCGGCACCGAGATCGTTCACAAACGAGGTTTCTCGGGTGATCTTGTCTTTGTCGACGCCCAATTGCTCAGCGACGATGTCTACAACGCGTTCTTCGACCGATGCCATCGATCATTTCTCCCAATCGGGTGTTAGTACTACTGTCTCGGAGGTGTTCTGAGTATTCAGGTCTGAGTATTCAGTTGGATCGTCTCAGGATCTCTAGAAAAGTTCTAGAGCCCCCGCCCCCGGTCGACACAGCGCGGACCGGAAAGCTTCGTGTTGATCGAGAAGATAGGGGATGCGTGTAAAACGCGTCAATACGCGCACCGCGACGAAAAATGCAGCGACGCCCGCTTAGGATCCCCGATCAGCCCGTCATGCCTCCGTCGACGACCAATACTTGGCCAGTCACGTAGGAGGCTCCACCGCTGGCCAGGAACAGCACAGCGGCGGCCACATCTTCTGGAGTTCCCACCCGGTTGGCGGGAATGCGTTTGCGGACTTCGGCCAACACGACCTCGCCCAGTTCGCGTGTCATGTCGCTCTCAATGAAGCCCGGGGCCACCGCGTTGACCGTCACGCCGCGGCTGGCTAGTTCTCGTGAGAGCGTGCGGGTCAAGCCAATCATGCCTGCTTTGCTGGCCGAATAGTTGGCTTGGCCCGGATTGCCGATCAGGCCCGATATCGAGGCCATGTTGATGATGCGGCCGTACTTGGCCCGTCGCATCAACGTGGCTGCCGCCCGGCAGCAAACAAAACAGCTGGTTAAATTCGTGGCGATGACGTCGTCCCACATCTCGTCGCTCATGCCCCGCAACAACTTGTCGCGAGTGATCCCGGCATTGTTGACGAGAATATCAAGTCGCCCATATTTTGCGTGCGCCGATTCAATCGCGGCTGCTGCTGCGGCCCGATCGGTGACGTCACAAGAAACCGCTTCGGCCGTGCCACCGGCGGTCGCAATCGCTGCCACCGTAGCGGCTAATTTTTCCGCATTCCGGGCCAAACAGACGACGGTCGCGCCGTTGCTGCCCAAGGCCTCCGCAACCGCTTTGCCTAATCCCTGCGAGGCACCCGTGACAATGGCTACTTGGCCTTTCAGATCGGCCGTGATCGGCAGTTGCATCGGTGGTTTCTATTTCGTTAAGTGTCAGTGGTCGTTAATTTGGCGTCGTTTGTGCCGGGCGGTGATTCAATCACCAAAACCGTCAGTTGCCAGCTTGCGGTCGATTCGTTTCAAAGTGCCTCGCAACACGCGCCCCGTGCCGACTTCCAAAAAGCCGTCGATGCCGTCGCGCACCATCTGTCGCAAACTGTCCTCCCAACGCACCGGGTTGACAACCTGGCGAGTCAATAAATCTTGAATGATTTCAGCTTCTCGGTGCGGAGCCGCGTCGACGTTGCTGTAGACCGGCAACTGTGTGTCCACCGGTGCGGCCGTTTGCAATGCTTCCTCCAGCGCCGCCACGGCCGGTTGCATCAGTGACGTATGAAAAGCACCCGCCACGGCCAGCGGAATCACTCGCATCGCGCCCATCTCGGTCGCTGCGGGTACCAATCGCTGGAGCGCCGAGAGGTGTCCGGAGACGGCGATGTTACCCGGACAAAGTAAGTTCGCTGGCTGCAAAACCTCACCTTCCTCGCGAACCTGCTGGCACAACTGCTCCACCTGTTCGACGCTTAACCCCAGCACGCTCGACATCCCACTGGATACCTGATCGGCCGCCGCCTGCATCGCTTGACCACGTCGCTGCACCAACCGCAACGCTTCCTCAAAGCTCAGCCCGCCGGCAAAGCAGACCGCCGTGTACTCGCCCAAGCTCAATCCGGCAGCCGCCTGTGCACGCTCCAGCCACTCGGGATGTTCCTCCCGCATCGCGGCAACCGCCGCCATGCTGGTGACAAACAATGCCGGTTGGCTGAATTCCGTCGTGTTTAATTGCTCTTCGGGACCCTCGAAACACATCGATTTCAGGTCATACCCGAGCACTTCGTTGGCTTGATCGAACAAAGCACGCGCCACCGCGTGACGCTCGCACAACGAGCGTCCCATGCCGGGAGTCTGCGCACCCTGACCCGGGAACAAAAAACCAATTCGCTCTGCATCCATTGCCGACTACTGTTGTTCCATCTCGACCAAGGTGCGGCCTTGATAGTACCCGCACTTGGGGCAGATCGTGTGCGTTGGGTGGGGCGAGCTGCATTTGGGGCAATAGCCAAGTTGTCGAGGCTTCAGCCGATCGTGTGACCGACGCTTGCCTGTACGACTGTTCGAATGTTTACGTTTGGGGACAGCCATGGCTTCGTAAGCTTTATGAAATGATTAAGTTGATAATGAGTCAGAACCTATCCAAAAACCGCGGAGAACCGCGACTACCGCCAAAGCGAATAACGGATTTCAAAAAGGTTCTTAGCCGAGTGGTTGGAGACCAAGCCCCGTATGTTAGAAAGCAAAGGGTTTTTCTGTCAACGCGTACCTTCAGAGGTTTTTTCTCGCCAGCAGTAATCCGTAACCCTGACGGCTGGCAGCAAGGAAGGCAAATTGGCAGTGTTTGTAGCCGGTGGCCAACAGGGTTAGCCGCATTTGTTCAGCGTCGCGAATTTGTCCCGCAGTGCTCATGTTAGCGAGCCTGAGGGCTTCAATTGCCTCGTTCACCCGCGGTTCACCGGGGCCTCGGAAGAGATCGATGATGACGAGCTCGCCCCCCTCTCGGAGCATTCCGTGCAGCCGCTGAAAGACTTGGTCGTCGGCTCCCGGAGGATAGCCGGCGAGTCGACCGGCGAGCAAAATAATATCGTAAGAATCTGCCGGTAATTCGATCGTGGCCGGATCGGCGGAGAGCATTTCGTAGCGTTCGGCCACTTTGATGGAGCTTACCGTTCGCTGGGCGGCGGTCATTCGCTGCGGCAAATCGACTGCCGTGACCCGGGCGGTTGGGTCGGCAAAGGCCATTGCGGCACTTCTCACGGCCGACCCACAGCCCAGGTCCAAGATGTGTTTGCCTTGTCGCTCGCCGCCAATGTCCAGCAGCTCGGCGGCCTGTTTGGCAGCCCCGGTGTGGATCCACTGCGTCGCTGTGGCGGCATCGAAATAAGGTTGTGCCGAATCGTCGCTGGGGTGTTCAGCAGCTTCAGCCGGCTCCGCGTCCGTCTTCAAGCGACCGATTAATTTCTGCCAATGCTGGTCCCCCAAATCCTGATCGTATTCGCACAGCAATCGCGTGACAGCAGCGAGCGCATAATCTTCCTCGTACCGCTCCAGCACTTTCATCGCCACCAACGCGTCGAGCAGGCTGTGGGCGAGCCGCGGTTGCAGTTGTAAATTTTCGATCAGATCCGCAGCGGTTGCTTGTCCACCACGCAGTTGTTTAAAGATCCCCACCTCGCGAGCAACACGGAAAACCTGAGCCTCCGCGTTGATGTGCATCAAGGCGTGGTAGCGATCGAGCGTCTCGTCCTGGGCACTCATGTTACGAAACCGTTACTTCAAAGCTGGCTAGATTTTTGTCCACCGCGGCGGCAACCCGCTGGCAACGTTCCATCATCGATTCGAAACCGGCGAAGTCCAGCGACTGATAACCATCGCTCATCGCCTTTTCCGGCTGCGGGTGCACTTCCACCATTAAACCATCGGCTCCCGCGGCGATCGCGGCCAAGGCTAAATCGGGCACCATGTAGGTGTGCCCCGTGCCGTGGCTGGGGTCAATGATGACCGGCAAGTGGCTTTTGCGATGCAGGTAACTGATCGAGGCCAGCGGCAGGGTGAACCGCGTGTGGCTTTCAAACGTGCGAATTCCCCGCTCGCAAAGCATGACTTGCTCATTGCCTTCGTTGAGAATGTATTCCGCAGCCAACAAAAACTCGTCCATCATGGCGCTCGGCCCGCGTTTTAGCAGCACCGGTCGATCACAGCCACCGACCGCTTCGAGCAAACGATAATTCTGCATATTTCGCGCCCCGACTTGCAGCACATCAGCGTACTGGGCGACCAATTCCACATCATCGGTGCTCATGACTTCAGTGACAATCGCCAGCCCCGTCTCCTCGCGGGCTGTGGCCAACATCTTCAGGCCGGCTTCTTTTAACCCCTGAAAACTGTAGGGGCTGGTGCGAGGCTTGAACGCGCCACCTCGCAGCGCCGTCGCTCCGGCGGCCTTGACGGCTCGCGCCGAGCTGAGAATCTGCTCTTCCGTCTCCACGCTGCAGGGTCCAGCGATTACCCCCACGCTCCCCGCGCCGGCGGAAAACTGTCCCACGCGAATCTTTGTCGCTTCGGGTTGGACTTCGCGGCTGGCCAATTTGTAAGGGGCCATCACGGGCATCACGGCCGAAACTCCCGATCCTCCCGCTAATTGCTCCTGCATCCCGTCCCGCTCTTCGCCAATCGCTGCGATCACCGTCCGCTCGGTTCCCTGAATGATGTTAGCTTTCAGCCCCAATTGCCTGACTTGCTCGGCCGCCTGAGTGATCTGCTCGGGGCTGGCGTCCGATTCCATTACTACGATCATATCTTACATTTCCTTAGAAAAAACCACATGGTTCTTGACAAGTTACAAAAAAACCCCGGAGATCGCAGGATCGCCGGGGTTTGGAAAATCGTGATGAATTTGAAGCAAATTGCTGCAGTTCACCGACCCACGGAAATCCGGGAGCGGCTAAACGAAAATCGATAGCAGGTCAGCATTTTGTTCATAGGTGTCTACAATAGTCCAAAGACTTTCCACTTTGCAAGTGTACATTGTCTGACCTTTTGACGTTTTCTTTGCGAGCTTTCATCACCTTCGATTCGTTCGCTTTTACTCTTGAGATCACCCCATGCGCCGCCAATTCCCTCGGGTTTCGACGCTGCTGCTCGTCCTGGTTCTGCTCGCCAGCGGTGTGGCCAAACCGTTAGCGGCGGTCGAGGTCACGCCGGCTCAAAGAACGTTGCTGCGAGCCGCCTTCGATGCGGTCCGAGCAGCTGGACTCTCGTATCAACAACAAAAATTTGAGACCGCGGGCAAGCAATTGTTAGTGGCGATGCAGAAAGCGGGAGCCGGCTTGCAGGATGCCGACGAGGAGACTTTCACGAAAGCGGAGTCGATCCTCGTTCAAATCGAACGAGCCCACGCGCTGTTGCAACTCGAAGGAGTCGTTTTGCCACCCTTTGCTCGTCCACGCTTCGGCCAGCCCTGGCACGATTACGGACCGGCATCCGCCGCGACTTCTCGCCGCATGGGAGGTAAAGCAACTGCGAATGCCAATGCCCAGCCCGCTGCGGCAGGTGACTCAGCCGCTGCGACTGCTGCAGACGCGATGGAGGCCGAACAAGATGGAATCAGTTTCGTCAATCAAGTCGCCCCGCTGTTGGTCGACAAGTGTGGCCAGTGTCACATTCGCGGCAACCGCGGCAGTTTTTCGCTCTCCTCGTTCGCCGTGCTGATGCAGGGCCCCGCGGCGGGTGTGGTGGTTTTTCCCGGCGATCCGATCGGCAGCCGCTTGATTGAGACGATCGAAACCGGGGATATGCCTCGCGGCGGCGGTTCGGTCACGCCCGCGCAGTTGGCGATGCTCAAAGAGTGGGTCAGTTCGGGAGCCAAATTTGATGGACCTGATCCCGCCGCGCCGCTGGTCAACTTGATGGCTGCCAACGCGTCAGCTCCCGCCGCCGACGCGGCAATGCCCAACGCGAGACCTCCGCAAGTCACCTCCGCGACGGGATCCGAGACAGTCAGCTTTGTCCGTCAAGTCGCTCCCCTGTTGGTGGAGAACTGCAGCGGTTGCCACATCGACGCGATGCGAATTGTCGGCGGACTGAACATGAACTCGCTGGCTCAACTGCTGCGCGGCGGTGACAGTGGGCCGGCAGTCAACGTCGGTGACGGTGACGGCAGTTTGCTCGTTCGTAAACTGCGCGGCCAGGAAGGCCAGCGGATGCCGGCTGGCGGGCGACCAGCGCTCTCCGCCGAATCGATCCAGCTGATCAGCAAATGGATTGACGAGGGGGCCTCGCTCGACAGTGGCGGCAGTCCCGACCAGCGGTTACCGGTGATGGTGGTTGAGGCTTGGGCCAAGCAGGCTTCGCATCAGGAGTTGGCTTCGCGGCGTCGTGAGCTGGCGGTGGAAAATTGGAAGCTGGGTGCATCCGCCGAGACCCGCGATCAACCGACAATTGTGGAGAACAAGGATGTATTGGTGTTTGGCACCGAATCTGAGGAGCAACTGGAAGTCTTCGCCCAAGCGGCCAGCGAAGCGCTCGAGCAGGTTGCGGCGACGCTGCCAAAACCGCGGCAGAAATTGGACTCCGGTGACGCCCAAGTTCGCGGCCGCATCACCTTGTTCGTCTTCCCTCGGCGTTACGAGTACGGCGAATTTTCCAAAATGGTCGAGGGGCGTGATTTGCCGGCGGAGTGGAATATCCATTGGGACTTTGAT
>CAZHTX010000211.1:0-9625 GCA_964535475.1 uncultured Pirellulaceae bacterium | reverse complement strand
TCGTCTCGGTGAGACGTTGAGCCACCGCTTCCAGCGACGCACCTAAAGGTGCTTCCTTTTCACTGACGACGTTGATCGCGTGGAGTTCAGGCTCCGCATCGTCGCCGCACCAAATCGCCAACCGCGTCGTGCCAACTTGGCGACCGATGAGCAGCAACTTATGAGGCCCAACCAGAACCGCTTCGCATATCTCACGGTCCTCTAACTGAACTCGCTGCACTGGTTTTTGTGGGGAGAGCGAATGCGATTGAGCATGCTGAATCGATAATTTGTGCGTTGGTTGACCAGCAAACACCCGCTCCGCTTCCATCTCCGCGGCAGCCACCTGACGAAGCATCGGACCAGACCCCACAGTTGCAGTCTGCTGATGCTCATTCACATCAATGACCAATCGCCTGGATGGCCGATAGATTTTCGCCACAGCTTGTGCCGCCGGTGGCTCCAGCGTCTCAGGCAAGTTTGGCGATTCAACAACACGAGCCTCAGTCGCTTGACCGCCCGCTCGCCCCGCCGTCAAATGCTCGAGCGATTGCGGCGTTGGCGGACCTTGCTGACTTGGCACGGCCAAATGATTCGGACGAATTAACGCTTGCTCGGCGACCGACTGGTCAGAACTCGCGCGGTCGGCGACTTGCGCCTCATCCCCCCGCTCAATTTCAGCGACAGCACCGGCGTCAAATTCAGCTCCAGCAGATACCGCCGCAAGCGGGTTCTGGGCGACACGTATTGCTACCCGACCACGATTTTGCAATTTCAAACGGCCAGGAATCAGCACGCCATCATCGCCAGGACTTCCAAGCGGCGGAGCATCACCCGAGCGATCACTCAGCCGAAAATGCGAATCCTCCATGCTGGTCGGAGGTGCCGAGTCCACGTCCGAAAGGTGTAGCCCGCTGAACTCAGCGACCTCCCCTTCAGCGACCTCCCCTTGAACGACCTCCTCGGCTGCCGGCTCGACTTCCTGCAGCACAATCTCAATTGGTCGAGAAGCTATTTGTTGAGAAGCTATTTGTGGGGACGCATCATCATGGTCACCCACTTCGTCGGCAAGGCGGCCGGCGTCATCTTGAGGACGATCAACATCTTGAGGACGATCAACGGGACGCAGCTTCAACGTGGAAGCCGACGGTCGCAACAGCACCAATGGTGGATCGGAAACGACTTCGCTGACTGCCGCGGCCGCGGGAGATGTTTCCGCTGCTTCCCGAGGCAACAAGCGGGCTGCTTTCGGGGCCTGGTCGGCCACTCCGCTCGCCTTCAACACACCCGATGGTGCGAGCTGACGATAATCGGGCCTCACCGCAGCTGGCGGTACCAAATACGGGTTTCTATGAATCGCTCCTCCAGTCTGTCCCAGCCGTTCGATCTTTAGCGGTAAAGGGGGCAGAGCGGGAACTTGAGCCGGCAATGGGCCACCGGTCGACTGTGGGGCCGGCCCGTCGTCACTTCCCTTGGCATGCTGGCCCGGCCCTGAGAGCCCACCCACACATCCGGCCATCAAAAAGGCATGCAGGGCATTCCGCAGCGAGCGACGGCGAAGCGAACGTCGTTGGAGGTTATGCTGAATCATCTGGCAAATCTCTAATGCTGCGCGGAATCCACGGGTACACGGGCCGCTCGCGATCATGCTATAACGAAGGCCATTGTGGGTATCGGTGCGTGGGCAGTTCTGGATTGAACAAATATGCCGGTTTTGGCAATCGAGCCGGTCGTTAGCAAAGCTCCGTTCGCAATGCCGGCGTCTATCCAAGCGATTCGCAGCTAAGCTCAACCGCTATCTTGAACCGCTAACTTGAACCGCTAACTTGAACCGCTAACTTGGGCCGCGCCGCTGCCTGACCGCCTCGAAGAGACAAATTGCCGTGGTGACCGAGGCATTCAAGCTATCGGCCATGCCGGCCATGGGCACGCGGACGGGATCGATGTCCTGGCTCCGCCAACTGTCGCTCAGCCCCTCCGCCTCGTTGCCCACTAAAATTGCGGTCGGCTTCCGCCAATCGGCGTCCCACAGCGTGCACTCAGCGTCCACGCGAGTGGCCAGCATGCAAATTCCGCGACTTCGCAACCACTGCTGAGCCGCTTCGGTCGTGGTTTGCCGAATCGGCAACTGAAAAACGACCCCGCTGCTGGCTCGAATGATGTTGGGGTGAAAGAGGTCGTCGGAGCCGTCGCAAATCAGCACCGCGTCAGCCCCGGCGGCATCGGCCGAACGCAAAATCGCACCAATATTGCCCGGTTTCTCCAGCCGATCGAGCACGACAATCAGAGGGCAGCTCGGCAGCTCCAGCGACTCGAGTTCCCAACCGGGAGTCTTGAATTGAGCAACCCAGTCCTCGCGCCGCTGACCGTAGGCCAGCCTGTCGAGTAAGCCACCGGGAACCGCCAACAGGGCCGCTTCCAACTGGCTGCCGAAGCGTTCCTCCCGGCGGTCCGTTGCGCTGTCCCGCTGGCTTTCCTCACCCCCCGCGGCGACCAGCAATTCGCCCCACAGCTCGGCAGCCGATGCCTCTGACTCGAGCGGCACGAAGAGCGTTTCGAGTTCCAGTCCGGCGAGCAGCGCGCGGGCAATCTCACGTTTGCCATCGACCAAGAATTTCCCCTGCCGGCGACGAAAACGAGCCTCCCGCAACCGCAAAGCAAATTTAAAGCGGGGATTGGCCGGACTGGTAATTCGCATGAGACGTCTTAGGTTACTTGCAAACGCAAACCATCACGGAGCACATCGGCCAGATGGTTCGCGAGCGACTGGCGCGGTTGCCAGCCTAACCCAACAACCGACTTTTGCACATCGAGCGCCCAGCCGGGTGCGCGCGCCTCGCGAATTTTGTCCCGATTGAGCGTCGGAGATTTCCTCAGCAAGCGACCACAAAATTCGGTCGCCGCCCCCAAACAATAACCGGCAACCAAAGGAAAATGCAGATCGACGAACCGATGTTGCGGACAACGCTCGCGGACGACTTGCCCCAACCCCAGCAAAGTCATCGCCAGGGGATCCGCCGCGTGATAAACTCCGCCCCCACCATCAGCGTCCCCCTGCCCATTGACGCCGTCAACGCGCTCACCCAACTCGGCGGCGCGAATCATTAAATCGATCAAGTCATCAATCTCGATCATCGACAAAGGCTGCGTGCCGGGGCCAATCATGGCATTCACCCGCAACCGCGTGATCGCTCTCAAAATCCGTATAAATTCGGTATCTCCCTTGCCAAACACGATCCCCGGACGCACGATCGTCAGCGGACATTCGCCCCGCTCCGCGATCGCAATCCGCTCGCCAGCCAACTTGCTGCGTCCATAATTCGAGATCGGTGCCGGCGGCCAATCAGGCGTCAGCGGAACGCCCCCCGGGGTGGGCCCCAGCGCGGCGGCGGAGCTTACGAGCAGAAAATGAGGTGGGTTTGGCATCCCGGCGGCCGCCCGCATTAGAATACCGGTGCCGTCTCGGTTCACTTGGTCGAGTTGAGCGGGCGTGCCGGAGACTAAACCGGCGACGTGAAAAATGTGAGTCACCCCGTCCAACGCCCGCCGAGACATCTCCTCGTTCGTGCGGGTCAAGTCCAACTCGACCCGCTCGCTGTCAAGCTGGGCTAGACGGGCAGTTTTCGAGGTTGGCCGCAAAGTGATCCGCACTTGCCAACCCCGCTTGGCCAGCACGACTGCGAGGCGAGAGCCGATAAAACCGGTGGAGCCGGTGATCAATGCAAGTCGATGTTCCATAGATACAGGATTAATCTGAGACATCATATCAGTGACATCATAGCGAAGCGAAAAAGGTCAAGATGAACGATGCAATCAAAGTCTGGCCGGCCGAGTCACGCAGCGACCGCCGGGCCTTCAACGAAATTCAGAAAAAAATCTACCGCGATGACCCATTTTGGGTGCCGCCGATTTGGCGAAACCAAGACGAGCTGGTTGGTTTTCGCAAGCATCCGTTTTATGACAATGCCGAGTCGTGTCCGCTGCTGGTGGCTCGCGGCGACCGCGTGGTGGGGCGTGTGGTGGCGATCGTCAACCATGGTCATAACCGCCGGTATGAGGAACAACGAGGTTTCTTCGGTTTCTTCGAATGCGAAGATGACAGCGAGGCGGCCTCGGCGTTGCTCACCGCCGCCGGTCGTTGGCTATGCGAGCGGGGCATGACCGATGTCAGGGGGCCCGCTAATCCAAGTCTCAACTACGAAGTTGGCATGCTGATCGACGGGTTTGATAGCTCACCCACCTTCATGATTACCCATAACCCCACCTACTATCAACAGCTCTGGACCGACTTCGGCTTCGAAAAAACCCAAGACATGTTCTGCTACCACTGCGATACGTCTTACCTCGACACCCTCGATCCCAAACTGGCTTTTATCCTATCCGAAGTGAAACGAAGATTCGACGTCACCACCCGGCCAATTGACTTTAAAAACTTTAATCAAGATGTGGCGGTTTTTTTAGATATCTACAACCGTTCGCTCGAAGGCACCTGGGGGTATGTACCCATGTCGCCGACCGAAATCAAACATCAGAGCACTGCCCTCCGCTTGTTGTTAATCCCTGAGTTGACCAGTATTGCGATGGTCGATGGCAAACCTGCCGGAGCCGGTTTCGGCTTGCTCGATTATAACCCGCTAATTAAAAAAATCGGCGGACGGCTCTTTCCGTTCGGCTGGTTGACTCTGCTCAGAAAGAGAAAAACGCTCAAACGCGTGCGGCTGATCAGCACCAATGTGCTGCCGCAATATCAGAAATGGGGACTCGGATTGGTCACTTTGGAACGCGTCTTGTACGAAGCTCTTAAGTACGGCATCAGCGAAGGCGAGCTGAGCTGGGTTCTGGAAAGCAATTCATTATCGCGGGGAACAATCGAACGGGGCGGCGCGCGAAGGGTGAAGACACATCGCTTGTTCGATCGTAGCCTGGCCGACCTATAAGAACCCATCCGAAAACTGTGAGCCGACGGCGCTAGCCGCGGGCCTTTTTTTTATGGTTTTCGGATAGATTCTAAGTTTCAGACGCGGAGGCTGATCAAGATTTGAATTTCGCCCAGCTCGTTTTTTTGCAATGTCGGAACATGATTCTGCTGCCGATAACTTATTTAGAACCTATCCGAAAACCCAAAAGAACCGCGGCTAGCGCCAAAGCGGCTAATGGTTTTCGGATAGGTTCTCAGGTTGTCGGCAACCAGCGTGATTGACAACCTCTCCGAACTAACAAGCAGGGTAGAGCCGTGCCCCCCAGCAACGCTGCATCTCACAAGTTTTCTTTTGTCGAAGCCCGCAAGCTGGTCCAAGATCTCCACAGCCCCAACCGGGCCGTTTACTGGACCGATTTCTTGCTCACCATTATCACTGGGCACATCTGCTTTCACTTGGTTTACTTCGCCCCGCGAATTTTCCCCAACTCGTTGGCAGCGATGGTAAGTTTACAAGTGGTCGCCTTTATCGCGGCGGCAATCTTGTATATGCGATCGGTGATGTTCATCCATGAGTTGGTGCACTTGCCGAAACAAGGCTTCCGCGGATTTCGCTTTGCCTGGAACGCGCTCTGCGGCATCTTTTTCCTTGTTCCATCGTTCATGTATTATCCTCATGTGGATCACCATCGACGACGCCACTACGGCACGGAACACGACGGGGAGTATCTCTCCTTGAGCCACTCGTCGTCCTGGTGGATCTGGGGATTCATCGCGCAGAATCTATTCATTCCAATTTTGGGCTACATCCGGTTTGCGATTATCGCGCCTTTGTGTTGGGTGGTGCCAGGCCTCCGCACTTGGGCACATCGCCACGCTTCGACGCTGGTCGTCGATCCGTTTTACTTGCGTCCCGATCCCTCCCCGCGGATTCGCCGCCTTATTTTCGCGCAAGAATTCCTCTGCTTTCTGTGGTGCGTCTGGTTGGTTGCCCGCGCCCCGATCATGAAAGACATCTGGTTTGATTGGTTCTGGGTGCTGGCGTATGCCATGGGTGTTACAATCACGACCATCAATGGCCTTCGCACCTTAGGTGCCCACCGCTGGACCGGAACGGGCGAAGAGATGAGTTTCGACGAGCAACTGCTCGATTCGGTGAACTATCCCGAGCGGCCTTGGATCAGCGAATTGTGGGGCCCAGTGGGCACGCGTTACCATGCCCTGCACCATCTCTTTCCCAGCATTCCCTATCACCACCTGCCGGAAGCCCACCGTCGCCTGATGGCCGGTCTCCCCGCCGATTCGCCTTACCGTGATACCGTCCGCAGCTCGCTGTTGGGCGCCATTGGCGAACTGCTGCAGCGAGCACGCGAGTCGGAGCGAAATGCCTCCGCGGCGCCGTCGCCATTCTTGCGGCATTCCGGCAAGACTTCGATCGCCAGCTGAAAAGCACCTCCGGCGGTTGCGAAACGATAGCTTGGTATGGATGATAAGCGTCCGCCGAGCAGATATATTGTCCTGCAACCGTCTGCGAATGTCGCCAAAGACCGCTGCCTGCGGAGCGACGTGAGCAACTGATCGATTCCCATTTTCCGGAAAGCTGTCGTCCATCGTGTCCGTTGATCCATCAAACGCCGTCGTCATCACGGGTGTCGGCGTGGTCAGTCCGATCGGAGTGGGACGTGCTGACTTCTGGACAGCCATGCTGCAGGGAACTTCGGGAATTCGACGTCTCGACGGCCGCATGGGGGACGTTGGGGAGCTGGCGGTCGGGGGTACGCTCCGCGATTTTGACCCCAAAGCGCACGTGCGGCCCCGCAAGGCACTGAAAGTCATGTGCCGGGAAATTCAAACCGCCTTTGCGGCGGCCAGTCTAGCGCAAACAGACGCTCAATTGGTGCCCGAACAACTCCCCAGCGATCGGCTGGCTACCGTCTTTGGCTCCGAAATGATGTCGGGTGATGCGGAGGAATTAGTCGACGCGATGCTCGAATTTGGCATCCGCGACGATTCACCACAGGTAGCCAATTTTGGCTCCGCGGCGATGCGAAAAATGTATCCGCTCTGGATGCTCAAGTACTTACCCAACATGGCGACCTGCCACGTGGGGATCGCCCTGGGCGCCCTGGGGCCCAATAACACGGTGGTGCTGGGCGACACCTCGGGGTTGGCAGCACTGGTCGAAGGCAGCTCGGTGCTCGACCGCGGAATGGCCGATTGCCTGCTGACCGGCGCGGCCGGAACGCGGATCAGCTCGACCCGTTTTATTTTTCACGCCGGGCTCTCGGCCGGCAGCGTTCGCCAGCCGATCGCCAGTTCCTCGCGACCATTCGCCCGCGACCGCGACGGGGTGATTGGCGGCGAAGGGGCCGCTGTGCTGGTGCTGGAAAAAGCGAATCAAGCAGCCGCTCGGGGCGCCACGCCATTGACGCAAGTGGTCGGTTCCGCAATCCGTTTCGTTTCCACCGTGGGCGATCCCCGCCGCGTTGGCCAAGCCACGCAGCTGGCCATCGAAGCCGCGTTGGCCGCCGCGGACTTGCCTGCCTCCGAAGTGGGTGCCGTGGTTTCGCACGCCATGGGGCACCCGGAAATTGATGCCGCAGAAGCAACAGTGCTGCATCAACTGTTCTCAGCGCAAACCCCCGTGGTGGCTCCCATTGCCGCCCTGGGACACACAGGAGCCGCCGCCGGTTCGCTGGCCCTGGTAACTGCCGCACTGATTTCGGAGAGCAATGTGGTGCCCCCCACCGTCAACGCCGACGGACTCGATCCGGCTTGCCAGATTCGCCTGCTTTCGGCGGCCGAAGAACTCAAGAAACCAGCGGTGCTGGTGACCGGCTTTACGCTGCAGGGCCACGCCGCAGCAGTCGTGCTGCGGCGCTAAGCCGGTGGCTGGCTACATTTGAGCCATCACATCTTCGTTCCATTCCAAGCCGACTGACTTCTCAAATTCGTCCAGGAAACCGAGGCGAATCTCGAAAACTTCTTGATTGGACAGCCCAATCGCCGGGTTCCGTTGATTGGCCTGCATGAACCGCGGACGCAGCTCTTCAGCTGAGGGCGTCAAGGTTGTCGCCTTAACCACGTAGTAGACCGATTCGGAATTGTTCGGTGCGACGTCAAACTGTCCAACGGGGGAGAAAAATACCGCCCGCATAAAGGCTTCGCCGACGTTATCCAAATCAGAGACGTTGGTGATTTGGGGTGAGGCAAAATTGGAAGCCGGATATTGCATCCAGGTAAAGGGACCCACATCTTGGAAAACCAGGTTTTGGCGAGTTTCCGGCACCAATTCCAGCAGCGGTTTGTCGGGTTGCGAGTTGGCCAACTCGGCTAACTCTTCGGCTCGCTTCTGGGCCAATTCCCGCGCGTCTTGCAATTTCGCAGCCGCGATTACCTCATCACGCACATCTTCCAATTCGGGAATGTATGCCTCGCGATCTTCGATCTTCCAAGCGGCATACAGGGACGCTTCGGGAATGTCGAAATCGGGGATGTCACGCATCCCATTTTGCCTGAGTGAGGCCAATAAACGCGCTTCCTCACCGCTGGTCGCCCGCACCGGGTAGTACAATCCCCGATCCGAGTTGAACAACAAACTCGGCAATGGCTCGCCAGCTTTGCTGACCGCGCTACCGGTGGTCGTCTCGCTGAATTCCAGAATGTTGACCAGCGGCGTCTTGTTGTACTGCAAGCCATTCTCAGCCGCCAACGCTTCCAAGTTCGGCTTTTCCGGCTCCACCAATGTGCTGTCCAGCTGGATGGCATCGAGATAGTAAGCCAACTCATCGGAGTATCGCTGCATGGAGTCGTAAACCCGCGCCATCGCCTGCTTACGCGCTTGACGCGCCAATGGCATCGCCAAGCTGCGAGCAACCTGATCACGCACCGCCTCAAACGACTGAGGTTCGCCAGGAGCCGCCACTTCCTCAGTGTCTGGCGGTTCCGTCGCAACAGGAGTCTCTGCAGCAGCAGGTTCGGTCGCAGCAGGTTCGGTCGCAGCAGGTTCGGTCGCAGCAGGTTCGGCCGCAGCAGGCGTCTCTGTCGCTGGAGGTTCCTGTCCAGCTGGTTGCTGGGGATCGCTGGGCTCTTGTAAAGCAGTCAAAAAGTAATTTCGATCTGGAGCAGCACCGGCCAAGGGTGGTTCTTCAGCTGGTGGTTCTTCAGCTGGTGGTTCTTCAGCGGGTGGTGTATCGGCGGCAGGTTCTTCCGTTACCGGTGGTTCCTCACCCGCAGGAACCTCAGTCACCGGCTCTGTGGCTGGTATTTCGTCAGCTGGTATTTCGTCAGCTGTGGATTCTGTCGGATCGGCCGTTTCGTCAGGGGTGGAAACATCCAAATCCATCGGCGGCATCATGAACTGGCCTTGATCGATCCGCTTCTGGTACTCGGCCCGCAGTTCTTCTTCTGAAAATTTTTCGATTTCTTTAGCAACAAAAGTGTCGAGTTCTCCGGAAACCGACTCCACGACTGCCGCGTAGGGGCGACGGAAGCCAGGCTCAGGCGAATTTCGGTTGGGAAAGCGTTCTTTGCCTTCCTCATAGAGCGCCAAAATGGTGCTCTCAGCCGGCTCGCCCACTTCGTCGACCAGTTCCTCGACCAAAATCGGATAAGCGTTGACCGTCGCCTGCTGGTTTAATTTGAGAAAGTTTTTCCAAGCTTCGACTGGTGAAATCAGCAATTTTGTGCTGGTCGCCAAGCCGCTGAGCGTCAAACTTTCGTACAGAT
>CAZHTX010000210.1:0-9711 GCA_964535475.1 uncultured Pirellulaceae bacterium | reverse complement strand
CAGATACCAATGCGAGAAATCGCCGAGAGTCGTCCAAGAAGTGGACGTGTTTTCTTGCGGAGAACGCTGGGGAAGTTCTCCATCGAAGGGCGTAAGTGGTTTAAATGTAACGACTTATGGACTTGAGGGATTCGGGGAAAAAGCCCAGAGAAATATTATTTCCGGTAGCCCGAGGCGGCAGAATCAAGCTGGGAGGGCTTCGCTGAGGGGCCGGTATAGGAAAGATCCGATTTCAGGACCGGAGCGACAACTGACAGCTACCACCGTCGCTGGCTCCGCCGGGACAAGCCCGCAGCGGAGGCCCAAAAAAGCCGAAAGACAGAATTAATGGTGAGCAGCAAGCTGTGTAGCTGCCACTTGTTTCCCCCGCCGAGGCAAGCTCGACGGAAGGAAACCCGCTCGGTACGTGCAGCGGAGGCCAAAAAAGCCGAAAAACAGGATTAATGGTGAGTAGCAAGCTGTGTTGCCTGCCACTCGTTTCCCCCGCCGAGGCAAGCTCGACAGAAGGAAACCAGCTCGGTACGTGCTTCCGCTGCGGGCTTGAACCGGCGGAGCGACAACTGGCAGCTACTGTTAATTTAGGGAAACGCAATGAAAGCGCCTGCCGTGGCGGCTGCTTGATTGATTGCCGCGCGACGCTCGTAGGGCGGACGCTGCAGCAACGGCGGTGCGCACGATCCGGGGCGGAAGTAGCCCAAGTGATAGTCGAACTCGCAAGCCGGTTGAACGGTCATTAAGTAAGGCAGCATCGGCAACGTCGCAAAGAACTTGGCACCCGAAATCATCGGCTGCAGCGCTCGATAACGCTCGTGCCCGTGACGCTCTAGCATTACCTCTTCAAAATAGAGCGGATGGGAGAAAGTATTGGGAGCTTGCCAAAAATAAGCCGTCAGGGCCCATTCCGGTTCACGGTCGGCGAAACCCTCGGGGAGCGGAATTCGCGCCGTTAAGTTCTCGCCACCGAAGTCCTTGGGTAGATTTTGGTTGCCGATCTGGCTGACGTCGGTCGTGGGAGCGATCAGCGCCGGGATCACTAATTTCTTATCTTCGATCACCGCCGTGCGATTTTCTCCAAAAATCGAAGGAGCAACCACGAGGTTGTCGCTGCGGCGGTAATTGTCCAGTTCGAAATCATCCCGCTGGTCCGGAACGTCACTCGGGCTGGGGTTGCTAAGTGGATCTTGAACAAGTGGATCTTGAACCGGTGCCAGTCGCACAAAGGCCTGTTCGTCGGCAGATCCGCTGGTACTGGTGGCGAAGCTGGCGAGCGTCGCTAGCGCGGCCAGCAAAAGCAGGCGTTTGGGCAAAGGCATGACGGCTGAAATCCATTTCGGGCGACGGCAGCGAAGTGCGAACGAAAGTCGGGAAAGGACTTTCGTTTCCGATCTGATGATGGTATCGGTGATTCAGGATGCATCGCATCAGCTGACACAGGTCGAGTCACTAAAACCGTTACAAACCCTCTTCTACCTACTTGGTGGTCGGGTCGGCAGCAGCCGGCTTGCCCCGTCTTTTGCGTTCAGTGGGAGTCTTTTCCTGGGTCTTATCTTTTTCCTGATCGATAAACTTCATCGAAGCGCTGTTCATGCAATATCGTAGCCCGGTGGGGCGGGGGCCGTCTTCAAAGACATGTCCCAGGTGAGCACGACAACGGCTGCAGTGGACTTCCTTGCGGGGGTAAAACATTTTCCAATCGGTTTTGGTACCGACCGCTTCGTCGTCGAGTGGTTGCCAAAAGCTGGGCCAGCCGGTGCCGGAAGCGAATTTCGTCTCGGAGGTAAACAACGGCTTTTCACAGACGATGCACACGTAGGTCCCCGGTTTTTTGTTATCCCAATAAGCGTTGCGGAAAGCCGGTTCGGTTTCTTCCTCCTGAGTCACCAAATATTGAATCCGCGACAGCTTTCGTCGCAGTTCCGCCTTGGTTGGTGGTTTATACTCGTCTTTTTCAGCTTTTTCCGCCGTCGGAGGTTTCTTCTCGGCTGATTGGTCCTCACTATCTTGACCCCAGCCAGCTGGTGACCAAAAGAGCGCCCCGGCGACCAGCAGGGGCAGGCAGAACAGCGTGGTATGGTAAATTTTTCGAGTCAACATCTCTTCATTTCCCAGCGCGGGCGGTGGTGCTCAAAAACGACTCTACATTTTATCCACCTGGCTAGTGACAAATAAAGAGAATATTGAGCGATTGACCTTTTCTACACCCCTTTTGGTGACTATTCGACATTGGCAGATTCTCAGAAACCTCAGCCGCCGGTCGCCCGAACCGCCGCCTCAGTGACTAGCCCGGCCACCCGCTGCGAGTCCCTCGGCAGTCGCCTGCGAACCAATCTGTTGCGCAAATCGTTCCAGCGGCGAGTCGTCGTTGACGGGCTTTCGCTGGAGATCGCAGCGGGCGAGATCGTGGCGTTGTTAGGCCCCAGCGGATGTGGCAAGACAACTTTGTTGCGGTTGATCGCTGGGCTGGAAGAGCCCGACAGCGGCAGCGTGGAGATCGACGGTCAAGATGTCACCCGGCTAGCTCCGCATCGACGCGGTGTGGGTTTCGTTTTCCAAGATTTGGCGCTCTATCCGCATTTAACGGTCGCAGAAAACTTGGCGTTTCCGCTCCGCAAAAGTGGCCTGGGACGGGCCGCGCGTCGGCAAGCAGCTGAGCAGATCGCCGATTTGGTCGGCGTCCGCCCTTTTCTCAGACGCTATCCCGCCGAGTTGAGCGGGGGTGAGCGGCAGCGAGTTGCCATCGGCCGCGGCCTGATCCATCGCCCCGGCCTGCTACTGTTTGACGAGCCACTCGCGCACCTCGATCCCCATTTGCGTTTGCAATTGCGAACCGAGCTGGCACGTTGGCGAAAAGCGATTGGGGGAACGACCATTTACGTTACGCACGACGCCAGCGAAGCGATGGCGATTGCCGATCGCGTGGCCGTAATGCAGGAAGGGCGCATCTGTCAGCTGGGGACCGTGGAAGAAATTTACCAGCGACCAGCCAATCGCTTCATCGCAGCTCTGCTCAGCAGCCCGTCGCTGAATGTGCTGCCAGCCAGTTTTGACCAGCAAGGAAATTGCCTCTGTGGCCAGCAAGTCGTCGCCGGGTTGCAACCACCAGCGCCGCTCGTCTCAGCCGCCCCAGTCTCGCTCGGCTTTCGACCCGCCAGCGTCCAGCTCGTGGCCAGCACCCAGGCGGCGACCGAAATTAGCCCTGCAGCGATTAGCCCTGCAGCGATTAGCCAAGCAGCGATTAGCCAAGCGGGAATCAGCCAAACGGGCGTGGTACTCGATCGCTTTCGGTTTCACGATCGGCACTGCCTGCAAATCGGCTCGCAGATGGGGCAGGGGAGCGAGCAAATTCAAGCGTTGATTCCTGCGGAGTGCTCGGTCGGGATCGGTGATCAAGTGGTGTGGCAGGTCCCCGCCGCAGAGCTTTTTGTCTTTCCCGCGAGCGACTCCGCAGCAGCAGGCACGGCCGCAGATGTGGCGGTAGGAAACGTTGTGGCGGAGTCGGAATGAGCCGAGTTCGTTCGATGGTCAGGGCTTGGCTGCGCGAGCCGAGCCAGACACCCGCGATGCGTTTTGCTGTTCGTTTCGCTGTTCGTTTTGCCGCGGCTGTTGGCGTCGCTTTGCTGGCGATGGGCTTGCGGTTGCCCGCCTTGGGAGAAAGCCTCTGGGTAGACGAATTGCATACCGCCTGGGTGGTTGCCGCGGGGTGGGAGCAGGTTCCCCAGCGGGCCGCGATTGGCAATCAGACACCCTGGTATTTTTACACCTTATGGCTCTGGGTACAGTACTTTGGCAGCAGCGAGTGGGCGCTGCGGTTTCCCTCAGTCCTCTGCACCTCGCTGCTGGCCGGCTTGGCCGTTCCCTGGGGCGCTCGCTGGAGTGGGCGGACCAGCGTGGGAGTCGTCGTCGGTCTGCTGTTGGCCGTCGAGCGGAATGCAATTTTTTATGGCACCGAGGCTCGCTGCTACGGGGCTGTGATGTTAGCCGTGGGCTTGGTGGCTGTGTGCTTGGTCGAGCTGCGGGGTGATTTCCATGAAAGCCGGGGCAGGAGAGCCGGGCACAGCCGGCGGCTCTCGTGGTGGGCTGCCGCAGGTCTGCTGCTCTCGACGATGGCTGCGGTGATGCTGCATGTCACGGCCTTGTTAGCGGTGGTCGGGATGGTGGCCTTGAGTTTGTTGTTTGAGTTGACTTCGATGGTTTACGGCCGCGCTGAGGATCGTCCGCCGTGGCGAGCGATGTTGTTGCTCGCCGGTGCAGCCAGCTTCGGTGTGCTGTTGGCGTTGGCGTTGAACTGGGACTTGCTGACGGCAGTCTGGGGGCGTCGCGAGCAGTGGAACGCTTTTGGACGGGCCAGCCGGTTGGCCGAGTTGTGGCAAATCTGGCCCTGGGCCTGGTTGGTGCTGGTTCCCCTGATCGGCTGGCAGATATCTTCCATCAGGTGGCGGTTTTCCGTCACGCCGTGGAAGATGTCTGGCAGCAGATGGAAGATATCGTTCAGGTCATTCTCGGCCGCGGGTTTGAACTGGGGGGCTTTTCTGTTGATTTCCGTGTTGGGCGTGACAATTGCCGCTTGGTGCGTTTCCTACGTCGGCTTGGCGGCGGTTTGGCATCGCCGGTTTTTGGTCGGGCTGTTGCCGCCGTTGTGTTTCGCCGCCGGTTATTTTTGGGCTCGTTGGCAAAGTTGTTTGGTGAGCCGTGGGGGGCGGTTGGTTTGGATAGGACAGTTGGTCTTGTGTGCCGCGCCGTTGGGTTTGTTGGCGACGCAAGGCTCCATCAGCAAGTGGGCGGCTGGTGAGCGGCGGTTGGTCCAGCGGGGTGAAGCTTGGCGCGAGCTGGGTGCCTATTTGCAGACGCATCGACAGCCGGGCGAGCGGCTGATGCTGGCGGCCGAGTTGTTGGAGTCGAATTGGATCCACGATGGTTGGCCGCCGGCTATTCCTCGCCAATTGGCTGAGGCTTACGTGGGTTATCCGCTTCACGGCTTGTACGCTTCGAGTTTCGCCGCCGACGAGGAAACCATCCTCTTGGGGCCGCTCGACCGGACGCTAACGCAGCGTCAACTTAGCGAACAAGTGGAAGGTTGGCAGTCAGGTGGGGAGGCTGCCTGGCTGGTGGCTCGTCGGCCCCGCAGCAAAATGCTGGTCTATCTGCAGGGACTGCTCGGGCAACGGGCTGAAGACTCCATTGCTGGCGACTCCGTTGATATCGAATACGAAGTTCTCGCCTTTCACCGGCTTTCTTTGGTTCGTTTTTCCTTGCCTGAGCGGTAATATGAAATCAGTGGGATCCGTTGGGAAAAGTGTCTCGAGGTAAGCGTTGCCGATGCACATGCAAAGTACGATGCGATCGATGTTGATCACGATGATGCTGGGGCTCGCTGGCTTGATGGCTGGCGGGTTGTGCCGTGCCGCTGATGAGGTGCTTGTCGCCGATCAAGCCACTGTTGCTACGGAGCAACCTAGCAGTGCTGCGGAGCGTGGTTACCGATTTTTAGTCGAGAAGGCCTACTTGCCAGCCGATTTCGATCAAGAGACCTTCGATGCCGCTTGGCAAACTTGGCCAGCCGAGTTGCGAGCGAAAGCGGAAGCTGCTGACAGCGATTGGCGGCGGGAGATGAGTTATCGTCGTTACGGGCTGAACGCGCGGGCTGACGATCCGGACCAGCGGCCACTGCAGTATGTGGTCAGCCGATCGGGCGAGTGGACGATGAACTGTTTCGCTTGTCATGGCGGACGTGTTTATGGCCAGCCTTATCCGGGAGCGCCGAATAACGAGTATGCTTTGCAGACGTTGACCGAAGAGATTCGGCGGGCCAAGTTCAAGATTGGCAAGCCGCTGACGCGGATGGATTTGGGATCATTGGTGATGCCATTGGGGTCGACGGTGGGACGCACCAACGCGGTTATGTTTGGCGTTGGTTTGATGCATTATCGGCGGGGCGACTTAAGTATCGATACCGACGTGCCTCGGCCCGAGATGACGCATCATGACATGGATGCGCCCCCCTGGTGGCACTTTCACCGCCGGCCGCAGATTTATATCGATGGCTTCGCCGAGCGTGGGCATCGCGGCTTGATGCAATTTATGTTGGTGCGCGAAAATGGTCCGGAAAAGTTTCGCGAGTGGGAAGACGACTTTCGTGATGTGTATGCGTATTTGATGTCGCTGAGGCCGCCTAAGTACGATCGCCCGATTGATGCAGCACTGGCTGATCGGGGACGACTGTTGTTCAACGACACTTGCGCGCGATGTCATGGCACTTATGGTGATGGCAGCGAGTATCCCGCCGTGATGGTGCCGCTCGACGAAGTTGGCACCGACCCCGTGCGGCTCTCCGCTCTACCAGTTGCGGGTCGCGAAAAGTATGCGGGCAGTTGGTTTGCGGCGGCTGGCGAAGCGGACCAGCAAACCACTGTTACCGATCCCGTCGGCTACATGGCGCCACCGCTCGATGGCGTCTGGGCCAGTCCCCCTTATTTTCATAACGGTAGCGTGCCAACGTTGTGGCACGTTTTAAACCCTGATCAGCGGCCCCAGTTGTGGCGGCGAAGCGATGTGGAGATCGACGAGCAGAAGGTTGGTTTCCAGATTGAGACGGCGCAACGCATTCCATTGCAGCCGTTAGATATTGCCGAGCGAAGAAGTTGGTTGGACACTCGCGGCTTTGGCAAATCAGCCGCGGGGCATGATTTCGCTTTGGAGTTGACCGTGGAAGAGCGGCAAGCGGTGCTGGAGTATCTCAAGACGTTATAGGCTAGTGGCTAGTGGCTAGTGGCTAGTTGCTAGTTGCTAGTGCGCCAAGCCCTGAGGCTCACATATCACTCGTTCTCGTTTCACCGGATCGTGGCAGCAGAGGGTGTCAGCCGGACGGGGGATCGACCACTGGGGATTCTTCTGACAGTGTTTTCTCCGCGTATTTTCCGGAGAGCTACGATAACTGGCCGTTCCACCGCGCCCGTACTGTCTCAGCCGGTCATTGTGCGGTAAAACGGATGTTTAGGGATGCGACGCTACGGATTTTTTGCGGTGCAGCCCAGCTATTTGCCATCTTCGTGTGGACTTGATCGCTCACACGTTTTCGCCACGGAGTTAACGACTCGATGACTACGCAATTAATCGCCGCTCGTGCTGGAAATATTACCCCGGAAATGAAATTTGTCGCTGAACGGGAAGGGTTACCCGTGGAGACAATTCGAGATGAAGTTGCCGCTGGGCGGATGGTGATTCCCGCCAATAAAGTCCACATCGCCGGGGTGTTAGAACCGATGTGTATCGGCGTCGCTAGCAAGTGCAAGATCAACGCCAATATTGGCAACAGCGCTGTGACCAGCAATGTCGAAGAGGAGTTGGAAAAGCTGCACACGTCGGTCCACTTTGGGGCCGACACGGTGATGGATTTGTCGACCGGCAAAGATATCGACAACATCCGTAAAGAGATCATTGCCAAATCGCCAGTCCCGATCGGAACGGTGCCGATCTATCAAATGCTCGAAGAACTCGGTGGCAACATCGAAGACATGCGGGCTCAGCATTTTCTCGATATGGTCGAGCACCAGGCCAAGCAGGGGGTCGACTACATGACGATTCACTGCGGCGTCAAGCTGGAGCATTTGCACCTCAGCGTCAATCGCGTCACGGGGATCGTCAGCCGCGGAGGGTCGTTGATCGCCAAATGGATGATGGCGCATCAAAAGCAAAACCCGCTGTACGATGCTTTCGACGATTTGTGCGACATCATGCGAGAGTATGACGTCACCTGGTCTTTGGGGGATGGGATGCGTCCCGGTTCGATCGCCGACGCGTCGGACGAGGCCCAGTTTGCGGAATTGGAAGTGCTCGGCGAGTTGACCAAGCGTGGGCAAGAGAATGGCACACAAGTGATGGTCGAAGGACCAGGCCACATTCCCATGCATCAAATTCAGATGAACATGGAAAAGCAAGCGGAGATTTGCAACGGCGCGCCGTTCTACGTGTTGGGCCCGTTGGTGACCGATGTGGCTCCCGGGTACGACCACATTACCAGCGCCATCGGCGCGGCGATGGCGGGCTGGCACGGAGCGGCCATGTTGTGCTACGTGACCCCCAAAGAGCACCTCGGTTTGCCCAACCGCGAAGACGTCAAGCAAGGAGTGATCGCTTATAAAATCTCCGCCCACGCGGCCGATGTGGCTCGCGGCCGCAAAGGGGCTCAGGACCGCGATGATGCTTTGTCGCGAGCTCGCTTTGGCTTTGATTGGAACGAGCAATTTCGGCTCTCGCTCGATCCCGAAACCGCGCGAGCTTATCACGATGAAACCTTACCGCAAGACACTTTCAAAAGTGCCCACTTCTGCAGCATGTGTGGTCCCAAATATTGCTCGATGAAGATCACCGAGGATATTCGCAAGATGGCTGCCGAGAACAAACTGGTTGAAGTTGTCAGCGAGCCGGCTGAAAAGTAAGCACATGAAAACGTGTGATTCGGCGATATCAGCCGTAGAGCGCCAGCTCACGGTTCTTTCGGTTTTATCAGCCGTAGAGCGCCAGCTCACGGTTCTTTCGGTCTTATCAGCCGTAGAGCGCCAGCTCACGGTTCCGCGGAACCAGACGCTACCGCGTTCCGGCTGATCCTTATCAGAAGGTGCTTATCTATTCGCTCTCATTCGCTTGATTCGCGGGCCACCTACGCTTTCAACCGCCGAATTTATTGCCGCCCGCCAGCCGAACGCCGGGGCGGGGACCGCGAAAGGGTGCCCGCTAATTGCGCTAATCGACGCGAATGGAGAGCAGGTAATGCATGCTCTGATTAGCGGGGTGCTTATCTATTCGCGCTCATTCGCGTGATTCGCGGGCCACCTACACATTCAGCCGCCGATTTTATTGCCGCCCGCTTGCCGAACGCCGGGGCGGGGACCGCGAAAGGGTACCCGCTAATTGCGCGAATCGACGCGAATGCAAAGCGGATAATGCATGCTGGTTGGCGGAGTGCTATTTAGCAGGCGTTATTTGTTTAGTGATCGCTTGAAGGCTTCGAGCGAATCGCGGAATTTTCGCGGCGGTGCCATCCTTTGGCCACTGTCGCGAATCTGCGGTAGAGCGTCCGATTGTTGTTTCATCCGACGTTGGTCGCTCATCTGCTCGGGACGAATTCCCAAGCTCTTCAGCGATTCTTCGAACTGTTTGCGATTCTCGTCTGAACCGTCATCGGCCAACTTCCGCGCTTGCTCCCAGCGGTCCGTAAAGCGCCGCAATTGTTCGGGGGTCCAGCCCAGTTCATCCAGCAATTCCTGGTCGGGCGTGTCGCGTTGCGATTGCAGTTCGTCGAGCACCAAGTCGGTTGCTTTGCGAGCCGCTTCCACATCAACGGGATCGGGGGCTGGTGGTGCAGCGGAATCGGGACCGCCACTTGGTCCGCTGCTGGATGCATTGCCGGAACCCTCGCCGCTCGCACCACTGTTCGCCGCACCGGTTTCCGCAGCCGCGTTCTCGGACCCTTGTGAGGAAGGTTGTGAGGATGGATCTCCGCCCGATTCGCTGGAACCGGGCTGGCTTTCACCACTTTCCGATCCCTCGCCCTGCGAACCTTCTTGAGGCCGGGGTCTCTCTCCACCCGGTTGTTGTTCGCCTCCCGGTTGCTGTTCGCCTCCCGGTTGCTGTTCGCCTCCTGGTTGTTGTTCGCCTCCTGGTTGTTGTTCTCCACCCGGTTGTTCTTCTGCACCCGGTTGTTGTTCGCCTCCC
>CAZHTX010000209.1:0-9711 GCA_964535475.1 uncultured Pirellulaceae bacterium | reverse complement strand
CTCCCACTGCCCAGCGAATTCGGGGACCTGCCAAGCGGTGCAGCCAATACAGCCAAACCGCCGTCAACGGCGCGATGATGTGGGCCCAATAGACCACCGTGCGGATTTCGGGATTGACAATCTTTAAATTGCCAATGCGCATCAACAATACACCAGAAACAAGGATCGCAATGGCAATCCCAAACAACGCGTAACCGATGCGAATCGCCCGTTTGTTCCGCCGTTTCCTGGCTTTCAACATGTGGAAAAAGCCAAACGCAACGACTGGCACAATTAATAGCAGCCCCAGGCCCAAATGGACCAAGAACATTAATTGATAAAAGTGATTCTCATAGACTTCGCTCCGCAGCCACTGCAGATAGGTGATGCTGGAGAGATAAAATCCGTTCGCCGCCAGCAGCCCGAATAGCGCAAAGACAATGTATAGCAACACCCGCAGGCGGGGCGTAATCGAACGAACATACTTTGGCTGGTTCGCCGCGGCGCGCAGTAAGTGCGCGTACTTATCGGTGGCATCAGATTGAGAAGCGCTCATGGTGAACACGATTTACTAGTTGGACGATTGATTTGCAGCACGCCCCAGCTTTGGCACATCCAGCGACTGTCTCACTAGAAACAGACGGGAGGCGGGGCGGGTGCGGAGAAGACGACCTGGCTGGTGCAGAGGTCGTGGTATCGTCTCAACGAGCAACAAACCCGCGAGCGTGGAAGCTGGCCGAATGTCTTCGACTAGGTTCCTAACACAACCCCAGCAAGCGGGTCGCTCGGGGCGGTCGCAATAAACGCGACCGCAGGGTTTCGTAATCGGAACAATCCGCGGTGGGAAAAGGCCGCAGCACCGCGGGTGGTGTAGCGTGCGAATTTGCGGACCAAGGATTCAATGAAGAGCCGTTGTCACGACGCGAAAAATCAGGCGTGGCAACGGTGTGGGAAATCGGTCCAGCGGGTGACTGTTGGCAACTCGGCCCGTCACAGGGCTGACTGACAGGCGAAGTCGGCATGCCCGACTCGTCTGTGTGGCTAACTTCCTGATGCCCACCGCTGCCCAACGGCATGAGGTAGTCACCGCAACTGGCCGCGACCGGTGTTTGCCCGACCATAATGCCGAAGGCGACCAACAGCCCAAAAACGACACCGCTCCAGCGACCAACGGTGTTTAAGCCGTTAGCGGTTGCGGAATCGATTTGAGCGACAGGATAAAGCACGACGAAGTCACTTGAAGAAAAGGCACCTTGAAGGACCGAGCAATCATGGGTGCAAATAACCGTCTTTCACTCCAGCATAACCGTTTTTCGCTCAGCGTGCCCAAAATTTGCGAAAGGACTGGATCCGAGTTCGGTGCCAAGCATTCGCCGCATCCGCTTGAGTGGCGGCCTTTTGGTCCTCAAACGGCGGTGGATAAGAACGCATCGCTCGAAACGGTAGGGGATCTACGGACTGCCCCGCCAAAGTGTTCAGATCGGCGTCTTTGTCCCAGCCCACGCTGTGCAAGACAAAATCTCGCTTCCAGCCGACCGGGAGAGGCTCAGCCGGGACTGCAAATTTCAGTCGAATCTCATCTCCGCCGGCAATCACCACCATTTGGTCATCCCAATCGGCTAGCAATTCCAGGCAATCGCCAAATCGCGTCAGCCCGCCGGCCAAGGGGGGCCATTTCGGCTGCTTACTCGCTTGATGATAATCGTATCGATGCGGCTGGGTGCTGTCGCGAGGCAGCAGCTTGGAAAAGCCGTGCTCGCCCACTTCGGCCGAGACCAATTCCAAAGTCTGCGTCCGCAGTTCCGTCTCGGGTGGATTGACGACAACCTTGGCCGCATCCCAGTAGATCTGCGCCGAGGTGCGAATCCGCACGCGAGGGTCGAGCGGATTGAATTTGCCGGTCAGCTTGACCACGATCGTCTTGGTTTTCCCACCCGGAAATCCCATCGCCGGGATCGACTCCACCCACTTCCCCTCCGCGTCAGGAATCCACACCGACGGTGGTTCGACGGCCGGCAATTGCGGGTTTTGATCAATCTGAATATTCAGTGAGGAATCGGTCGGCAGAATCCAGCCGGTGAGCAGCAAATAAACTTCATCGTCAGCGGCCAATGGCCCGATGCCAAGGTCGACCCAGTGGGGCGGGCAGAGCCCTTGACGAATTCGGCGATCAAATCCCTGGACGTAATTTTCATCAATGGTCGCCAGTAACTCCCGACAATCAACTCCGTTGGTATCAACAGCCGATTGGACCGGGCGACTTTCGGCAAAAGCATAAACACGGTGTTGCACGACGTCGGGTGGTCCAACCTTTTCGTTCGTCCAAATATCGACGTCGGCGGGATGATCGACAGCCATCAAGGCAACATGATCAAAGTAAGCGATCTCCCACAATTCCTCGGTCAATCGCAATTCGTAGTGTCCATCGCGGGGCTGCAAAAAGTCTCCGTCCACTTTGAGATATTCCCAAGGACGATCGGGGACAACTTTGCCGACGGCATACTGCAATCCCAGCGGCGCGGCCCACAAACAATCGGTGACAAAGGCAAATTTTTCGCCGTCCCAAGTATAGAGGTACGGGCATGAACCCTTGAGCGTTTGTTCTTCGACGATGGTCACGTCGCTGGGTGGATCGATAATGTTTTGGGTAACCCCGTTGGTCAAAATGGATCGCAGTGTGTCAGCCGACTCGTAGCGATTGATGCCAAAGCGGGTCGATCGAGCGGTGACGACCGACGCTCGATAATGCGGCCCAAAGCGAACTTCGTGGGTGCTGCCGATGGCATAATGATTGACTCGGCCCGTGGCGTTGTCATTGATTCCTTTCATTTGAATCTCAACAAAGTGCCCCAGCGACTCGCTGGTGTTCGCCAAGACAATGACTTCGTTTTCCGAGGCCAGGCAAACATCAAGCCGGCCATCACCGTTAAAGTCGGCAATCGTGGCGGCGGCAACCGGGGCGGGAAACAGCGGCATAATCGGCAGGCTGGTCAGTTCGCTCGGGCCGCCACGCAGCAAGCCAGCACCGCGGGGGCCGTACAGCAGCAGGTCGCTCCAGGAGTCGTGATCCAAGTCAGCCAGTTGGGCACGCCCGCCGGCCAATTCGTCACTTTCCGTCGCGGCCAGGCGGGTGGTGACTGCGGTGGGGCGAAAAACGCCGGCCCCGGTGGTTTCGGTCAGCATCAGGCCGACGCCTTGGCTGCCGGCATAAACGGCGTCCCAGGAAACATTCCCGTCCCATTCCACCGCCGCGATGCTGCCTCCCTGGCCAACCGGTGTGGCCGCCTCCAAAGGTGCCCAGCGAAACTGTAGATGCAATAAATTTTCCAACCAGCCGATCGCTCCCGAGCGGTGAATCGTTAGCAGGTCGAGGTCCAAATCACGATCAAGATCCACCAAACCGAAATCAACAACGGGGTCATCTTGCGGCGGCAGCAGGCTGTGCTCGGTGACGGAAAAGAAGGTCATGTTATCGCGATTGATCCAGAACTGGACGCCGTCGTCGAGCGTGCTGATTGCCAGATCGAGATCGCCATCCGCGTCGATGTCGATGGGCTGCAAAGCCGTCACGTTCGTCACCGACTCCAGCCCAGTGGGCTCATTGAGGAGCAGCAAACGTTGATCGGGAGGCGTTTCCTGGCGCCCGTCGACGCGCACGATATGCAAACCGTTTTCGCCCCAGGCGAGGATGCTGGGGAAGACGTTATGACGCAGTGAATTTTCGCCGGCGCTGGCCGGATTGGCCTCGGAGTCAGCTTTGTACGAGCGTTTGATCTTGAGTGGATAGTCAGCGTCGACCATGAATAATTCGACCACCGTCAACCCGCGAGTGCCGGCGGGAATCTCCAGCGAGGCCCATTCTTCCCAGCCCGCCTCGGCCGTTTGCCACACGTTTAAACGGTCGGAGGTGGCGACCAGAACCGCCACTTGATCATTCCGCAACAAGTCGACGTTCGCCACCGCCAAGACTGGACTGTCGGTGGTGGTAACCACGGCCGGTTCCGCAAAATTCAGTTCGGCCGCGGCGACGGGAGGCAGCGATTCTGCGGCCAGTTGCAAAGCGAGTTGATTGATCGCCTCGGTGGCTACCAAATCCAAAGGATTGGGGGCAGCGAGTTTGCGATCCGATTTGAAGATCTCGGTTCCATTTAACAAATTAAACCATTGGCGAGCTGGCAATACTCCGGCGCGAAAATTGCCACTGTTCACCGCTTCAATGATATTTGCGGGAAACGCCTCGGGAGGCACACCCGCGCTTGATAAAGCAATCGGGCGAAAGAAAGTATCCAGCGGCTCAGTCAGTTTGCCCAAGCGGGCGGCAATCTCGGCAGCCGCGGGCTTTTCAGCTTTGAGGCTGAAGTCAAGCGCTTGAAAAGCGATGAATAGATTTCGCGGGTTGGCTGTGGATGTGGCGATCAGAGCCTCCGCAATGGGTTCCACCAGCGGGTCCGCGCCGCCGCCGAGTGGATCTTCGGCCATGGCGGCAGCATCCTCCAACAAGCCGACCAAAATTGCGGCCCCGGGGGAGGCTTGCAACCGCTGGACCAGCTCCTGGGCAATCCCAGCCATGGCGGCCTGCTTCTCATCAAACGAAGCCAATTCAGCCGCCGTAATATCGACTTTCGCTTCCAACCAAAATGCTTGGTCTTGCCGACGAGTTACTTGGCTAGCACGATCGGCGGCGATTAACCGCTCCGTGACTTCACTCGCATCGGCGAGTCGCAGCGGCAATTGCTGCTCAGCTTCCGCCCGCTCCTCCGGGGTGGTCTGAGGAGCGTTTAACTTTTCCTTTAACTGCTGCAAGCGGCTGACGTGCGTGACGGCCAAATTCTGCAGGGCATCGAGGTTGCCCGGTTCTTTCGCCAACAACTCGTTCCACAATTCAACCGCTTGTTCCGTATTGAGATTTTCGGTTTCCGCCAAAGCCCGCTGCATCAAATCCAGCTTGGCGGCCGGCTCCAACGCTTCGCCCACGACAACTGGCCCCGCTCCATCGTCACCATCATCCGCAGGTTGGTCGGGTTGAGGTCGCAAATACCAGAAGCCCACCACTAGCAGGGCAACCACCGCGGCAACGAGCAATCCCTTTTTCATAGCATCCGCCATTTTTAGAGCAGGTCAGTCGTCAGCGTGGGCTGTGTGGCTCAGCCGGCATCGTCTTCCGTGGCGTCATCCTCAGGACCGTCATCTTCCGCGGAATTATCTGCGTCAGCAGCATCCGCGTCAGCATTGTCAGCAGCATTGTCAGCAGCATCGTCATCATTTTGCGACGCGCCTCCACCACCCATGCCGGGCGGCGGGCCGCTAGCCTTGCCTTCGATGATCGTCGGCTTTTGCTCGAACACCGACATGTACATCGAGTAGACTCCCGTCATGCCGCCCAAGAATGCCGCAAAGACAAGGACCATGACGAGGAAAGGAAGGATGCGCAGCGGTTGAGCCTGGGGAGTCTCCATGGATGTTCCTGCAGAATGAGAACCAAAGTAAACCAGCAACCTTTACTTTAGTCCCTCCCCGGCGTGGCGAAAATCGGGCGTGGGGAATTTAGCCAAACGGGGCTCAATCCAGCAATTCCTGCACGAATTTTGGCGAGGGGTTGCCACCTTGCACCGCGGCCGCCTTGAAATATTCAGCCACGTAGCGACGCAGCGGTTGTTCGGGAGTCTTAAAACGATCCCCCTTCTGCAGAATCGGGCGATATTCCTCCATGCTGCCGAATTGCCGCGTGCCGGCGACTTGGCAGGGAATCCAGTGCCCGTTACCCTCCGCGTCTTCTAAATAAAATTCTGGATAGCAATGCAATAACACGTGCACCATGCGGGCCGGAATCCGCATCGTGCGACAGATCGCCACAAACGCGCTGGTCAACTCCTCACAATCGCCCGTACCATCCTTCAGCGCATCATCGGCTGATTTGATATCACCCTCGACGTAAGCGATTTTCTCCCGCACCCAGTCATAAATTTGTTCGATACGTTGCCAATCGTTCACCGCCGGTTGAGCTTCGATCTCCCGCACCGCCCCCCGCACCCGCGCGCTGCCGACATCAATGTAAGGACTCGAGATCATGAACTGTCGCATATCGCGATCGACTCGGCGGGGAATTTGCAGCGCAGTCACATCCTGGGGTGGCAAAATCCGATAGCGGGTGATCTCAAAAGTAAATAGGGCGTTGGCAAAACTGCCCGCTGGTAGGCCGCCGATCTGAGCGACAAACTGACTGGCTAGTCCGTTCAAGTCACGCTGTTGCCAGCGTCGAAAGACCGGATCAACTTGGCTCTCAACTAGCTGCACCTCTTGCTCGGGCCAAACTCGAGGCAACGGAAAAGTGGTGATGATGTTGCGACAGTTCGCTCGGCCAGTGCTTAATTCCAAACCACAGCGATAGCGCTGAGTCTTGGGGTCCACGTATGACAAAATCGATTCGCTCTCGGACCCATCATCCGCTGCTATTAACTGGCCCATCAACAAGCTATTGCAACCGAGCCAAGCAAACCCGCTGAGGCCAGCCAATTGACGCAGGGACTGGCGTCGAGTCGATACAGGGTTGACCGTCCGAATTGGCTGTCGAGCATGCATTGCGGCAAATACCTTTCATACTTTTTAACGGGCGTTGATCTCAAGACATCCCAGTGTAATTGGAATGAATCGCCAGCGTTAGCGGTTTTGGCGCTGTCCACCGTTCGCGGTTAGCGGTTTTGGCGCTAGCGACCGTTTTCGGTTAGCGGTTTTGGCGCTAGCCAACGTTCGCGGTTAGCGGGTTTGGCGCTAGCCACCGTTTTCGGTTAGCGGTTTTGGCACTAGCGACCGTTTTCGGTTAGCGGTTTTGGCGCTAGCCACCGTTCGCGGTTAGCGGTTTTGGCACTAGCGACCGTTTTCGGCTAGCGGTTTTGGCGCTAGCCACCGTTCTGTTGCAGGTGATTGGCTCGGGCAGAAAATGTGTGGTTTCAGGCTTCAGGTCTTGGAGCTGATGAATTTTGCATTTTTCATTCTCCACTTTTCCTTAATCATTCTTGAATTGCTACTGACCGGGCGCTGACAAGCGCGGCTGGATTGGTATCGCCGGGCGGAGCGCCTCGGCGTACCACACCGCGGCCCCCTCATCCCCAGCCCTTCTCCCCCAAAACCATAAAAAATGCCCGCGCTAGCGCCGTCGGCTCACATCTTTCGGATAGGTTCTAAAACACTTGCACGAAACGGCTAACAAACCGTTAGCGGCTTTAACGCTAGCCACCGTTTTTTAGGACCCAGCAGGCGTGGGCGACAACGGTGCAGTCGGCAGGCCTTCGGTCTCGCGCAACGTTCCCGGCACATATTCTTGGGGCAACCAATTGTCAGGATTGTTTGCATCATAGGGGACTCCGCCATTATACCCCAATCCGTAGCCGATTCCGCCGATAGAGTTAGCGGGGACTGGATACCCGCTCCCGCCGTAGTAGCTGCTGATGGTTTCACCACCGCAGCCTAACTCGGGACCATGGACGGCACCACATCCCGGCAGACCGCACCCAGCGGTTGGGCCTGGATAGGTAGGGGAAAAATTTGGGTTACCGACAGCACATGCGTTGCAAGCTGCACCGGGACCATGGCACAAGCCGCGGAAGAATCCGCAGCCGACGGCAAACGGTAGTAAACCAACAGCAAGACTAAGTGAAAGCAAGCGAACGCTCATTGTAATCCCCTTCCTGTGCGAAATTGATCGTGAATCAATACCTCGAACCTTCGTGGTATTGCTGAAACCTAGGTCGCCCCGGATGAGGTGCAAATGCAACTTGATGTTTTTTCGCAACATTTGTTTTCACGACCGCGTGATGCCCCTCCCCCAAGCATGCCGTGTGATGTGAAATGGCAACATATAAATGCTGTGCTCGGCACAGCCTGGAACTAGGTCGTTATGTATTGCGGCCGAGCGTCGCCAACGCTTTTTGGCTTTTGGTAATCTGCGTCGCATCGGCTCCCAGTGCAATCGCTGGCGGGCTACGGGATGGTGATGAATTTTGGATTCTCAGTACCCGCTCGATCACTTCAAAGGCGCAATGCGCTGATCTGCATGATCCACAATTCCGGCTTCACCAATACGAACCGTCATTCGGTTTCAAGCCGCAGACGCGTGACCAGCTGATCGACCTGCTCAGCACCGACGCGACTAAGCACAGCGTGATCTATGCGCACGGGAATCGCTTCAATTGCGCGGATGCCGTGGAGCGTGGCTGGTTCGTCTATCAGAAAATCATTCGCGATCGCCAAGCGGAAACACCCCTGAGATTCATTGTTTGGAGTTGGCCCAGTGATCGCGTGGATGGTGTGCTCAAGGACGTAAAGATCAAGGCGGAGCGGACTGACGCGCAAGGACTTTATCTAGCCTGGTTACTGCGGGAAGCGGCGACGGCCCCCACGCCGCTGACGGTGCTTGGCTACAGCTTTGGCGGCCGAGTGGTGACGGGGGCCCTGCACGCTTTGGCCGGCGGTTGCTTAGCCGGACGCCAGCTGCCCGGAGAGCATATTCAAGGGCTGCACGTCAACGTTGGTTTGGTGGCGGCGGCGGTGAACCAAGATTGGTTATACCCAGGACGCTATCATGGCCGTGCCACGCTGAATATGGCGAGCATGACGCTGATGTATAACCCTCGAGATTCCATCCTCAAACGCTATTGGATTCTGGAACCCGGCTTGAGCGCCCGCGCCCTGGGGGCGACCGGCCCGGTCAGAGTTGGTCCACGCGCCGACGGCAGCCGGTTGCCAGTGACCGCTCGCAACTGTAGCAACACCGTCGGTACCCATCACGATGAACTCGACTACTTCGGCCGGCGCTGTCGCGCCGGAGAAATTTTCGCCCGCCTGATCGACAGCCAAGGACTCGAGCAGCGACTTGAGGTTTGCCAGGAGTTGCCATGAGCGATCCACCGAACCCACTCACTCCTATCGATAACAGTTCGCCGGCTGATGCTTGGTGCAATGGCCGCTACCTGCCTGCGACCGAGGTGCAATTCCCCGCGGACGATATCGGCGTGCTGCAGGGCGTGATTGCGGTGGAGAAATTGCGGACCTGGAAGCATGCTTGCCCACTGTTGCCACGACACCTCCGGCGGTTTGCCACGACGGCCGATTTTCTCGGGATCGCTCCGTTCCCCTCGGCACCCCAATGGACCGAAGTGATCGAACAGTTATTGGCTGGCGCGCTGGCCAACTCTAATTCCAATACTGCAACAAGCAGTCCAGCGACCGCCGGCGACACCGAGTGGGGCTTGACCTTGCTCGCCACTCCCGGGCGGTTGGGAGAAACGGAACCGACGCTAGTCGCCCTGCTCAACCCGCTCGACCTGACTCATTACCGTCAACTGGCTGCCGGCGGACAAGCGTTAATCATTTCTGATGTACAACAGCCTGCCCCGGCATGCTGGCCTCGCCACTTGAAGGTGCGCTCGCGGATTCACTATTACTTGGCGGACCGCCAAGCACGCCAAGTTACCCCGGGGGCCTTGGGTGTGTTGCTCGACGATGATGGCACGATCACGGAAACCAGCACCTCAAACATCCTAATTCTCGAAAATGATTCGATCATCTTGCCGCCAGCCGACCGCGTCTTGCCGGGTGTGATCGCGGCCAGCTTGCTGGAACTGATGGAAGCAGCCGGCTGGTCGGTTAAACGCGAGCCGATCTCTCCCGAGCGATTGCGTCGGGCGGAGGAAGTTTGGTTGACCGGCTCCTTGGTTGGATTGTGGCCAGCCCACT
>CAZHTX010000208.1:0-9729 GCA_964535475.1 uncultured Pirellulaceae bacterium | reverse complement strand
CCAACTGTACCCATCAACCGAATCCCAGTCCGCTGTCGGATTCGAGGGCCCTAGTCGATCATCAACGATTCGCAACGCAACAGGTATTCCCTGCTTGGCGAATGCCAACACGTCAGCAAAACGACAATCCGCGTAACCCACGCGGATGCCCAACCGACTGCCGCTCGAGACCAGCCAAGCCAACAACTCGTCTTGAGTCCGAGGTGGCGTCACCGGCAACCAACGACTCACTTCCGAACTGTCAACCCGCACACCATGATGGTCCGCCAGTTTCTGCACCAGCGCAATCGCTTGCTCCGCTCCGTTATTCATCGCAGCTTCTCCTGCTTCACGCTCGTCATGCCCCACCTGTGGTGAATCGTGCAATCGCTAACTTAACAGCCCATACAACTCTATCAGCTTGGGCAACCGCCAGTCTCCACCCTAGTTCTCGCCGTCAATACAATTATAGGTTGTACGAACCGGTTGACTAAATCTAATTTATCTTGCTTAACGTAAGGTTTTATCTAACAATTGCTTTAACAGCTGCGAAAACCACCAGCCTGCGGTATCGAACCGACTCAAATTTGGCCCAAAACCGATGAATCGCCCCCTCGATTGGCTCAATTACCAACACCTGCTCTATTTTTGGATGGTGGCCAAGTCGGGCACCGTCGGCGAGGCAGCCAGGCAGCTCCATTTAACTAGCCCCACGGTCAGCTCGCAAATCCGCAAGCTGGAAAAAAGCTGCGGTCACGAATTGCTGATTCCCCGCGGTCGACGCTTGGAACTGACCGATGCCGGCCGGCTGGTGCTGCAATACGCCGAGCAAATTTTTGGCCTCGGCAGCGAAATGGCCGAGGCGCTCAGCGGTCGTTTGCCCGAAGGTTCCCTGATGCTAAGGGTCGGTGTCGTCGATGCGGTCCCGAAACTAATTGTCCAACGGCTGCTGACTCCTTTGTTTGACATGCAACCGGCGGTCCGCTTGCAGTGCAGCGAGGGTTTGGCGGTCGACCTGCTCGACCAACTGGTCTCCCACCAGCTCGACGTGGTGCTCTCCGACGCGGCAGGCCATCCCAGCAGCGGCAAACGGGTTTTCAATCATCAGCTCGTTGAATCGGGCACCAGTTTTTTTGCCGCCGCCACGGTGCTCGAGGGGCTGGGCTATGCAGAACCTGCCGCAGCTCCCGAATTGCAACAACTGCTCGGCTCGGCCACTTTGCTGCTGCCGGGCCCCAAATCGGCTCTCCGTCGCCAACTTGATGGCTATTTCGAACGTTTGGAAATCTCGCCCAAAATCGCTCATGAATTCTCCGACACGGCACTCATGAAGGTCTTCGGCGAAGCGGGTGCCGGCATCTTCCCAGCACCTTCGGTAATCGCCGAACAAGTCTGTCAGCAATATTCCGTGCACTGCGTGGGACAGAGCGAGGAAATTCGCGAAGCCTACTTTGCCGTCACGGCCGTGCGACAACTGCGTCATCCGGCCGTTGAGTTGCTGACGGAAACGGGCCAGCGGCTGTGGCCGGCGATCAGCGATTCTGCTGGCTGACGACCACTCCATCGATCACCACACCAACGCAATGCGTGGTGTACTCAAACGGATCACCATCATACAGAGCCAAGTCGGCATCCTTACCGACCGCCAAAGAACCCACGCGATCGTCGACTCCCAACATTTTGGCGGCGTCGATGGTGATGCTGGACAAAGCTCGCTCGAACCCAAACCCATGAGAGGCGGCGACTCCCGCTTCGAACAAGACCACGCGGACCTTCGGCACGTAGGCCTCATAACCACTTTGCAGGGCCACCGGCACGCCCGCGTCGGCCAGCAAAGCCGCGTTGCGAAACGTCAAGTTCTCGCGGTCCCCGGTTGCTCGCGCCATGGTCGGATGCACCACCACCGGCACCTCAGCCGCCAACAACGCGTCGGTCAACATATAGCCCTCCGCCGCACTGTCGAGCACGATCTGCAGCTTAAACTCTTCGGCCAAACGCAACGCGTTGCGAATGTCAACGGACCGGTTCGCATGGATGATTAACTTTAACTCGCCTCGCAAACATTGAGCCAACGCTTGCAACTCCAAGTTGCGTGCTGGCCCGCCCGCAGAGTCGTCCGCAGAGTCGCCCGCGGAGTCGCCCGCAGAGTCGCCCGCGGAGTCATCCTCCGGTTTCTCAGCTGATGTTTGGTGAGCGTCGAGTTCCGCTTGATAGTGCTCCGCGTCGATCAACTTTTGTCGCAACATGGCCATCATTTTGCCGCGAGTGCCGGGGCTTTTTCCTCCACTTGCCAGCCCGCTTTCGCCCAGCGTGCAAACGACACCAAAGGCCGGATTGATCACCGCTTCCTCGACCGAATTACCGACCGTCTTAACGATCATCGTTTGGCCGCTGATTAGCGCGCCGGGAGCGTGACCGGTGTGGACCGTGGTGACTCCGAACTCTCGAATCCATTCGATCAACGGATCAAACGGGTTGTAGGCATCGATGGCTCGCAATTGAGGTTGAATGGGAGACGAGCCTTCCAGTTGATCTTGGTCCTCATCTTGATTCAGTACCCCGGCCAGTCCCACGACCGAGTGGGCATCGATCAGACCGGGTGTGACCACTTTAGCTTCCAAGACTGGCAAGTCAGCCGGAATAGTAATCGAGTCAGCGGTCCCGATCTGGTGAATCTTACCGCCGCGAATCACAATCACGCCCCGTTCGATCAGCTTGCCTTCCATCGTGTGGATCCGCTCGCCCCGCACGACCAAATCATTCGCCTCGGCTGCTTGGCAAGGAGACACCAGCAAGGCGCACACCATCAACCCGCAGCACAGCACGCTGACTTTTGGTAACCGCATACTGAAGTCGTTCATTTTTGTTAAAGGGCTCATTGGCTCACCCCCTGCGAGATACAACACATGTAGGGTTCTGTTTCCGATCCCGCACCGAAACCACCTTCGGCGAACAACTCGTCTCGCGGATCGCTGCGATCGAATGCCCGCGTTCCTGCCACCCATGTTTCCAGGACTTTCGTGTAGACGCTGAACGGGTCTCCCGAAAGGACGACAAAGTCAGCATCTTTGCCGGGTGTTAAACTGCCAATCGAGTCATCCAGGTCGATCATTTTGGCTCCCGCGATCGTCAGCGATTCGAGCGCTTTTTCGCGACTCATACCGGCTCGAATGCCCAGAGCGGCCATGCGGAAAAAGACTCGCGAATCGGTGATCCAGTCATCGGTATGAAAAGCCACTTGTACGTTGGCTTCCTCCAGCACGCGTCCCGTTTTAAACAGCAGATGCCGCGCTTCCAATTTGCCCCCCGGTGAATCGACCAAAATTACAGAGCAGGGAACATCGGCTGCGGCGATCTCACGGGGAATCTTCCAAGCTTCGCTGACGTGGTGCAACACCACGCGAAAGCCGAACTCCGACTTCAGTCGAAGTACGGTCATAATGTCATCAGCGCGGTGCGTATGATGATGGATAATCCGTTTGCCTTCCAAGACTTCGACCAGTGTTTCCAAGTCGAGGTCCCGCGGCGGCAGCGCGCTGGCGTCATCACCCGCTCGCCGAATTTTTTCGCGATACTCTTGTGCTTTGAGGTATTTCTCACGCACGAGATAAGCACTCTTGCCGCGGGTCCCCGGAAAGGGCGCATCGCCGATTGAATTTGTGCCGTTGGCCATTTTCAGCCCACCCATGATCTCGCCTTGGGCATCCGTATAAGCGATATCCTCGATGGTCTTGGGCATGCCGCCGCCCCAACGCAGCTTGACGTAAATCGTCTGTCCGCTCATCAAATGCCCCGAGCCGGGCATGATGTTCAGCGAAGTCAGGCCGCCGGCGAGTGCTCGCTTGAACCCCGGGTCACGCACGTTGATCGAGTCCATCACGCGAACGCCAGGCTGAATCGGCCCGCTGCGATCCGCCGCTCCCACGCCACCAATGTGACTGTGAGTGCAAACCAAGCCTGGCATAATGGTTTGACCAGTGGCATCTACCAGTCGCGTCCCGGGGGGAATCGAAACTTCGCCCCGGCTGCCGACTTGTTCGATCTTGTCACCTTGAATCAGCAACACGCCATCGGGAATTTCCGGCCCGTCCACTGGTATTAAGCGGCCACCCACAAAAGCAGTTCGTTGAGGCTCATCCGCCTCCGCCGCGCCCCCGCAGACAAAGCTGCCAGCGAGCAACCCCGTAAAGACAAAAAACCGCAGCATATAGTGATCCCTCAGGAAAAAGCAGACGAACACAGTGCCAGAGCACGAACATCCACAATAACCTAACGTCCCGCCCTGACAACCGTCAGCGACCGGAAGGGTGAAGAGTGAAGAGTGAAGAGTGAAGCACTAGCGATTTTCACTCTTCTCCCTTCTCCCTTCACTCTTCAAAAGCTGCTGGGAGGTGCAAGAAACGGAGTTGGCTGGGATAGCGCTGGCTGTGGAACAGCCGATGAATCTGCGGCTGAAAATCAGCCTCCTCGGCGGCAAAGATGTTCGGCACCCATGTTTGTGGATTCCGATCAATGAAAGGAAACCAACTGCTCTGAATCTGCACCATCACCCGGTGCCCCTTGCGAAAAGTATGATGCACATCTCGCAACGGTACTTGCACCTTGGTCACGCTGCCCGGCGTCAACGGTGAGGGATTCTCGAAACTATCCCGAAAACGAGCCCGCATTACACCGGCACGCACCAACTGCTGCCGCCCGCTGGGATAGTCGTTATCAAACGCTTGATGGTCGGCTCGCGTGGGAGCTTGGCCCGGATACTCGTCAATCAATTTGACGATCAAATCGGCATCCCCGCCGCTGGTGCTGAAGAATAAGTCGGCTTCCAGGGGACCGGCCAGCGTTAAATCTTCAGTTAACACTTCCCCGCGAAACACTAACACATCAGGACGACGCGCCGCGAAACGCTGGTCCTCGGTCATGTAATCCCTAGCCCACCGCGTGGTAATTTCTTCCGTATACGGCACTGGTTTGTTAGGGTCACTCAGCCAAGGAGTCACATCCGCAGTCGCCATCGGCACCTTCGCATCATTAGCAGCGACCTCGACCTCAGGCTGGTCAGGTAAAGCGTCAGCCAATTTGCCCGCCGCGGCGAATGCTAACTGAGCGGTTTGTGCTTGCCGGGGTGGCCAAGCCTCATACATTCGCCAACGATTGGCTCCCGTCTCAAAAATCATCGCTTCGGGCAACTCGGGCGGACCGTCCCCCTTGAGCGTCTCGACAAAGAAGGGCAACTCGATTTGATTGCGATAGATTTCCGCGGTGCTGAAATCAAAGTCAGCGTCCCCCAGTTTGCGTCCTGGAGTGCGGTTCCAACCACCATGGTACCAAGGCCCCATCACCAAAGTGTTTTGCGTGTTCGGATTGTTACGCTCAATACTTTGATAGATACTCAGCGGACCATATAGATCCTCCGTGTCAAATAAACCTCCCACGACCAAGACTGAAGCGTGCACATTTTTCAAATGGGGCAGCAGATTCCGCGATTGCCAAAACTGATCATAGTTTGGATGCTCCGTCAAAGCGTTCCAGAAATCGATCTCACCATGAAAGTATTTATCATTTACGTTCGCCAGCGGCCCCAGGTCCAGATAAAACTGGTATCCATCTTTGGTGGGAAATGGAAAGCCAGAATTCGATAGCGCGGTCGGCTGTGGGCGATCGACACCGAAGGAACTGAAAAACGAAAATGCCATCGGCAGTACAAACGCGCCGTTGCGATGAAAGTCGTCGAAGAACCAATCAGCGATCGGCGCTTGCGGGGAAACGGCTTTCAATGCCGGGTGCGAGTCAATGCAACCGGCCGCGGTGTAGAAACCTGGGTAGGAGATACCCCATTGCCCTACGCGGCCATTGTTGTGAGGCACGTTCTGGATCAGCCATTCCACCGTGTCATAAGTATCAGAACTCTCATCAACTTGCTTACCAGTCTTATCCGCGATGTGAGGACGCATGTTGACGAACTCACCCTGCGACATGTATCGCCCCCGCACATCTTGGTAGACGAAAATGAATTTTTCATCCTCAAACGCTTCCGATGGCCCCAAGGCACCCCGGTACACATTCGCACCATAAGGCCCTGAGCTGTAAGGAGTCCGCACCATCAAAATGGGAAACTCGGCGCTGACATCAATCGTGTAAGGAACATAGATCGACGTGAACAGCTGGACCCCGTCCCGCATTGGGATCATCGTCTCGAATTTGGCATAGTTGGTGCGAATTTTTTCCGCCCGCGTTAACGGCTCGGCCGCAGTTATCTCACCCCCCATAACCAAGGCGATCAGCAAGCAAACCCAGTTGCATATTCTCGGTGGCGATTTCATCAGTCAATCAATTCCCAGGTGTTAAAAATCTTCGATCAGCTGGGACAGCATACATCGTTCAGTGGCCTTAGTCAGCCAGCAGAGCTCGTTCGGCACGCCCCTCGCCCCTGAATCCTTGCCCACCCGCACGCAAGCCCACGGGTTCACCTGTTCACTGCATATCTAGCACTAATTGTTGGCGGGCCGACAGCGGAACTACGCCTTGGAAGTCATTTGCCGCAGATTTGTAGAGTTTTCTTGACCCTCAGAAGCGAAAGACTTAACCTGTTAGGTTCATCCCACCTCGTTTTCCCACCTTCGCCAATCTGCAGCGAAATCACCCGCTAAACTGCTGTCCGGAAACTGCGGCGAACTCGAATCGCGAGCAGTGGCTCACGGCGAGCCGTTTTCAGATGGTGCCTGAACAATGCGGGACCAGCGCCCGCATCCACCGAACTCTCACATCTCCCTCAATATGACCCCCTTTTGTCGATTGTTTCTTGTTGCTTGCTCACTGGTTTTTTGCTGCTTCGCGACCCCGACGAGGGCGCTCGCCCAAGCACCTGAGAATACGGATTTAGCTCGTTTGGCTCATCCTGAGGTGGCCGAAGAGCTGGCTTTGGATGACCAACAGCGGGCAAAAATTCAGATGCTACTGCAGCGGCGGGCCGATGTCATTGCGGCCAGCCCCGAAGATCAAGCCCAGCAACTGGCTACCATCGAGACCGAGCTCCGCGGTGTCCTCAACGAACAGCAACTGGCTCAGTGGGACTCCCAGTCCACCACGACGGGCAATTTGCGGTTTCAGTTCCGCGAGCAAGCTTGGGCCGACGTGCTGCAGTGGTTCGCGGAGCAGGAGGGCCTGACGTTGGTGATGAACCAGACACCACCGGGCACGTTCACTTATACCGATAACCGCAGTTACACATCGGCCGAAGCGATCGACCTGCTCAACAGCGTCCTGCTGACCCGCGGCTTTACCCTGCTCCGCCGCGAGAAAATGCTGACCCTGCTGCAGCTCAGCAGCACGATTCCGATCGAGCTGATCCCACGCGTCAAACTGGAAGAGCTCCCGGCACGCGGCAAATTCGAATTGATTAGCGTGCTGTTTCCACTCGGGACACGCCCCGTTGATGCCGTGATCCGCGAAGTGGAACCCTATTTGGGTACCTACGGACGGGCCATCCCGTTGCCGCAAAGCAAGCAACTGTTGGTGATTGAATCGGCCGGCAAAATGCAGACGATCAATGTCTTGATCAATACCGTGCCCGAGCCGAAAAAGCCCGCCCAGCCGAAGCCCCCTGAAAAGCCACCGCAGCCGGTCTTCGCCGCTTATCCGCTCGGTGAACTCGACCCGCTGACGGTGCTCGAGACGGTCAAAGGCTTGATCGGTAGCGACCGCATCACCGTCGACAATAAAACGCGACTGCTAACCGCCTTCGTGATCCCCGGCCAGCAAACGGCGATCCAAACGTTCATCGAGGAAATGCGGAAAGGGGTCAGCGAAGCGCCGGGCGAATCGTCCAAAGCATACCGTTTGGAAGGGGGCAACGCCGAGCAGATTCGCGAACAAATCGCCGCCCTGGCTCCCCGAGCAACAGTCAGTATCGATGACGCCGGCGAACGTTTGTTCGTCACCGGATCGCAAACCGACCAACAGCAAATCGCCGCTGCCCTGCAAGCAATGGGAATCGACGAAGCGGACGCGGAGGCCGAAGTGGGTGCCTTTCAAGTCGACGCCGCCCAGACGACCACCTTGACGACTGCTTTGCAAACCATGATGCCCCAGGCTCAGGTCGTGGGGAATCCGACTTTGGGAACGATCGTCGTTCGCGGCAGCGCGGCCGATGTCCAACTGGCCGATCAAGTCATCCAGCGGTTGCAAAGCGAAGCGCTGCTGCAAACTCCCGTGTTGAAAACTTTTCCGCTGGAACGCCAAGCGACCGCCGAGTGGTTGGCGAATGTCAGTAAAGTGGTGCCGAAAGCGGAGTTTTGGCTGGACGCGGAAGGTCGCCGGTTGTTGATGTTGGGGACGGCCGAGCAACAAACCCGACTCGAACAACTGCTTCCCGAATTGTTGACCACCCTGCCCCGCCAACAAGATCGCCGCTTGGAAACGATCGAGTTGTCGGCTGAACAACTGGCCCGCTGGCAACAGCTGGAGACGACCGTTACCGCCCAGTGGCCCGAGCTGAAATTGGTGATGCGGCCGGTCGAGGCGGATGGTTCGGCCGAGCTTTGGCTGTGGGCCACGGCCGAAGAGCAACAACAGATCGCCGAAGTGCTGCAGCAACTGAAAGTGAACACGCCCGAGCAAGCGGTCAAGTGGCCGCTGAGTTACGAACTGGAAGGTCGCGACCGCGGGCTGGTTGTGGAACTGGTCGAAGCCCAGTTTCCTCAAGTGCGCATCTCGGCCACCGACCCGCCCAACCGTTTGACCGTCTGGGCTGAACAGTCGGTGCAAGCCGATTTGGCCCAGTTGATGAACGAAGTCACCAGTCGTTTGCCGGCCACACCGCAGACGGAATTGAAAAGCTATCAAGTCGACGGGATGAAGGCGACCGCTCTGCAAGCTGTCCTCAGCCCGATCGCGACGGCGGCCAACAAAGCCAACGGGCCCGCGCCAACATTGACGATCGACCCGACAGATCGTCGCTTGTTAGTCTCCGCCACCGACGCGGTGCATCGCGCCATCGAGGAGATGGTGCAGGAGCTGCAGCAACCGCTGGCAGCCGAAGATGAGTTGATTTTTTTACCTTATACCTTGACCCACGCCGATGCGGCCGATGCCAAACTGTTGCTCGATCAAGCGATCACGGGAATCACGACGGTTGCCGATCGCAGCGGACGGCAATTGATCGCCACCGCCACGTTGGCCCAGCATGGTCGCATCAAAGCGATTCTCAATGAGTTAGATCGTCCGGCCGCGGCGGAGCGGGAGATGGAAATGCGGGCTTACGAGCTGCGGACGCTGAGTCCGACCGCCGTCTTGCCTGCTTTGCAAACCATGTGGCCACGCATGACGCTGAGCGTCGACGCGACCACCAGCCAGTTGCTCGCCAGCGGTTCGGTGATTGATCATGAAGCTTTCCAGCAGGCTATCGAGCGACTAAACCGGGCGCCCGATGATGAGCCGTTGCGAGTGGAAACTTATGAGGTTCCCGCCGGAAATTTGACGACCTTGCCGACTGTGTTAACGCAGTTGGCTCCCAAAGCTTTGATCAGCACCGATACCGTCAACCGGTTGGTCGTGGTCTGGGCAAACGCCAGCCAGCACCAACGCATCGCGGCGGCGATCGAACAGTTGCGGAAAGCGGCTACTGATCGGAACGAAATCGGTATTTACCGGGTTCGCCCCGCGGAAGCGATCAGCGTCCGTACCAACTTGGTGACACTCTTCCCCGCCGCCAGCGTGTCAGCCGTGCTGTCGACCGTAATCGTCGCCTCTGGC
>CAZHTX010000207.1:0-9773 GCA_964535475.1 uncultured Pirellulaceae bacterium | reverse complement strand
GGACTCTTTCGCAGAGATATCCGCTGGCGGCCTGGAGAGCCCAGGCTGGATGGAAACTCGCCCATTCTCGCCGCGGACGAGCAAGCCTCTTTGCACGAGGTCGTCGAGTGCCCTGCGAACCGGAGTGAAACTGACTTGATAACGCTTGCCCAACTTGGCCAACGTGAGATCGGCCAAGCTGAGTTCGCCACGCCTCAATTTAGCTTCCAGATCACTGGCGATATAATCGGACAATTTCATTTCGATTCCCGTACCAGCCGAGCCAAATAGGCTCCGTATGCGTTGTCATGCTGGTCGCCTCCGTATCGATCTGCTAGCTGCTGTAATTGGCTGGTGTCGATATAGCCCAACCGCCAAGCGATTTCTTCGGGACAGCCAATCTTCAGCCCCTGACGTGACTCCACGCTGTGCACATATCGCCCCGCTTCCATGTAAGAAGTCAACGTGCCGGCGTCCATCCAAGTGAATCCGCGGCCCAAAACCTCCACTCGCAACGATCGGGTTTGCAGATAAAGGCGATTGAGATCGGTAATTTCCAGCTCTCCGCGGCTGGAGGGCTGCAATTTTGCTGCCAAATCAAACACGTTGGAATCGTAAAAATAAAGTCCCGTAACGGCCAAATTACTTCGCGGCCGCAATGGTTTTTCTGCGATCGACAACGGCTGGCCGTCAGCACCCAGCTCAATGACCCCGTAGGATGACGGATCGAGGACGGGATAAGCAAACAGGGTTGCCCCCTCGGCACGGCCTGCCACCCCCGACAGCGTGCTGGTAAAACCGCGGCCGTAAAAAATGTTATCTCCCAAAATCATCGCCAACGGCGCGGCGGCCAACAGCTCGGAAGCGACCAAAATGGCATCGGCCAACCCTCGGGGCTGAGTTTGCACGACATATCGCAGACGCACTCCCCAGCGAGCGCCGTCGCCCAACAGTTTGACAAACAAACCTTGATCCTGGGGCGTGGTGACAACCACGATGTCGCGAATCCCGGCCAACATCAGGGTCGAGAGTGGATAATAGATCAACGGCTTGTCATAAACGGGCAATAATTGCTTGCTAAAGGCCTCGGTCAGCGGTGCCAACCGTGTGCCATGCCCGCCCGCCAAAATGATTCCTTGTGTGACTCGCATTAACTGGCTTTCCCGCCCGCTGAGTTCCCGCCCGCTGAACCGCGTCGACGATGCCCACCCACCGCTCGCAACCGCGCAGTCAGCCACTGGCGATTTTCGACGTACCAAGCGACAGTTTCGGCCAGTCCGCTGCGGAGCGTATGCCGGGGCTGCCAACCTAATTCCGCTCGCAATTTAGCCGAGCACAAACGGTAGCAGCGGTCATGGCCGGGACGGTCGGCGACATGCACCAGCGGCGAATCGCGGGGCGGGTCGAGGGGCGGGAGCACGCCCCGTTCCGCAAGTTCCGTCAACAACAGGTTGGCGAGTTCCAGATTGCTGATCACTTCCCCGCTGCCCACGTTGTAAGTTTCGCCCAACTTTCCCCGCTCCAGCACCAGCAACAGCGCTTCGGCATGATCATCCACATGTGTCCATTCGCGTTGCTGGGCACCATCCCCGTAGATCGGCAGCGGCTGGCCAGCCAACGCCTGGGAAATCATCACCGGAATAAATTTTTCCGGAAACTGATGGGGACCATAATTATTGGAAGCATTCGTGAGCAACAGCGGGGTGCCGTAAGTTGCGTGAAAGGATCGCAGCAAGTGATCGGCGGCCGCTTTGGATGCCGCGTAGGGGCTACTGGGGCGATAAGGGGCAGTTTCAGAAAAACTCTCGGCCGCCGCCGCCGAGCCATAAACTTCGTCGGTGGAGACGTGCAACAACCGAAAACCCCCGCCATCCGCTGACGAGACATCCGCTGACGAGTCATTTGCTGAAAGGCCGGCGCTGCGCAGATAACGCCTGGTCGCTTCCAACAATCCAAATGTGCCGAGGATATTAGTTTGAACAAAGGGGGCAGAGGAGTCGATGCTGCGGTCGACGTGTGATTCTGCCGCCAGATTCAACACCCAGCATGGCCGAGTCCGCAGCAACAATTGCTCGACCAGTTCACTGTCAGCAATATCACCTTGAATGAATTCTACGCGGCCGCGATCGATCTCCGGTTGCAGCACGTCCGGGTTGGCAGCATACGTCAATTTGTCCAAAACGATGAAGCGGAATTCACCCAACTGGCTCCAGCGTCGCAACAAATTTACACCGATAAACCCAGCACCCCCCGTGACTAAAACCGTTCGCATCGCGAAATACCGACAAGCAGGAATGCCGAGAACAAGGACCCAAAATCAACGTGTGCGAATTTCGATCGCATCAAAGGCATTCATATCGTCAAACGAACCAAGCCCGATCCGACCTTTGCCAAAAGTGTGATCGACAACTTGCATATGGGGCGTTTCCAAGTCATCAAAATAAACCGCAATCAATCCGCTAGCGGTGTCGCGGACGAGTCGCACGGTGTGCCATTGGTCATCCCAAGGGACTAATTTTTCGTTGTTAGTCAGCGGACTTCGCGGAGCATCTTTCACGATGAAAATTTGTCCGCTGGCGGGATCGGGTTTCGCCCCCAGGTGCACGTAATAATAATTGCTGGGGTCTTGGTAGTTGAAAAAGATACAGCAATCGCGGTGGTTGCCGGTGTCTTTGGTGCTTTTGACTTGAAAAGTTAACTCGAAATCCGCCAGTTCGAGGTCCTTAATTAGGGCGATGTGATGGGGGCTGCGAACTTTCGGCTTGTACTCGCTCTCCCGCCGTTTGATCGACAGGCTGTTTCCTTTGCCATGCTGTTGCAGTTCCCAAGACTGGGGATCGACAATTTCCCAACGCTCAAGCCCGGCTTCAAAATCCTCCGAGAAAATCACTTCGGATGCAGCGACCGGAGATGCAGCGGCCGGGGATGCTGTCGGCTCATCGGCTGTGCAAGTAACGTTGGCCCAGGAAGTGAACAGCAGGAGGGCGACGAGGGTTGCTGGCTGGTACATGCGGCGAAACTCGATGAATGCGGCTGTGGGTTAACAAAAAGTTTTGTCACTAATATACCACGCCTGCAGTCGCTGCGCATTATTAACGTGGCCTGCAGACTCAGGACTAGCCAGATTAGGGCTTAGCGGGTGGGACGCGGCAACTCGAAGCGATCGCGAGTGGTGGCGTAGCTACTTCCTCCCATTCGCCCCAGGCTGTCCAGTTTCTCCGGATCGACTTCTCCGGCGGAATCGAGGCAGCGATCGTCGACATGAATCGCCAAGATTTTTCCGAGCACCAAATTTGCCCCGGCGGGGCCGCTGCCGAGCAACATCACGGTGTGCAATTCGCATTCAAATGCGGCCAGCGCCTCGGCGACGCGGGGGGGTGCCACATGCCGACTCGCTGCCGGGGTCAAACCGCAGGCGGCAAATTCACTGGTATCGGCGTCAAATTCGGCGGCCGAAGCGTTCATCGGCTGCGCCAATTTGGCCGACACGATGTTGACCACGAATTGCCCCGTTTGTTCGACGTTGCGGAGCGTGTCCTTTTTAGAGCCATCCGCTTTGTTGGCCGGGCAGAACATCAACAAGGGCGGGGCGGTACCGACGGCATTGAAGTAGCTGAATGGAGCCAAGTTGTCGCAGCCGGCGGAGCTTTGCGTAGAAACCCAGGCGATGGGACGGGGAGTGATTAAATGAGTCATATGGCCATAGAGGGCCCGTTTAGAAATCTGCGTGGGGTCGATCAGCATCAGCGATTTTCCGAAAATGGGATGGACTTTTTTGGGGTTTCTCGATAAATCGCAAGCTCGATTATCGAACTTGAGATTGTCGAAACTGAGTTTTCTTTCCACCGGCTGGCGAATCGTCGGTTCGGACGTAAACATTCCAAGATTGAGCGACCGATTTAGCATGAAATGGCTTGCCTCTTGGGCTGCGGCCCTCGCCATCAGTCTCCTGCGAGCCACTTGCAGAATTCGCACCCACCACGATCCTCGCCCGCAGTTGCGCGCGGAAGGTCGCAGCTATGTCTATTCGATTTTGCACGCGCATCAAGTGGCGATCACGATTGGTGCGGAGCCGGGCACCGGGGCGATGGTTTCACGCTCCGCCGATGGCCAGATCATCGTACCGGCATTGAAAATCCGTGGCTGCGTGCCAGTCCGCGGCAGCAGCAACAGACGGGGCCGCAGCAAGGGCGGGATGACTGCTTTGGCGGCGCTGGTGCAACACGTGTTAACTGGGCGACCGGCAGTGTTAGCCGTCGATGGTCCTCGCGGCCCCAGAAATCATGCTTTCAAAGGAATCGCCAGCCTCAGCCGCGATAGCCAAGCGGTGGTGCTGAACGTGATCACGATCCCCAGCCGCCGCTGGATTCTGAGCAAGACTTGGGATCGTTTGCAGATCCCCAAACCATTCTGCACGATCAACGCCTACTTTGCTGAGCCGCTGGAAATGGATCCGAACGAGTCGCTGGAGAGTTATCGCCAGCGCATCGAACAATCGCTCAATCAACTCGAGCGGACTTATGATCCAGCCGAAGCGGCAGTGCCAGAGCCCATTGCAACTGCTACCCCGCAAAACGCTCGACAAGCAGCGTGAGCGTCAAAAGCAATTTCACCCTTCACCCTTCACCCTTCTGGTGCTAAGAATCCGCCGGTGGCCGGCTAGATCTTTGATAAAGTTGGCCGGTTCGTAACCACCGTGAGCGGTTACCAGAGCGGCGGTCGCATCGGCGATCATGGGGCTCAATTCGATCAAGCAGCAGCCACCGGGAACCAACAGCGGGTGCGCCTCATCGAGTACCCGCTGAATGATTTCCGTTCCTTGGGGACCAGCCACCAAAGCTTGCTGGGGTTCGAAATCGCGGACCCAGGGATGCAGCTCGGCATATTCCGCTTCGCTCACGTAGGGCGGGTTGCTGCAGATGATGTCAAAAGGTTGCGTTTGATCGAGGGCCGCGCAGAGATCGCTTTGCAGCAGCTCGATTTGCCCATCGAGCTGGTGCTTTTCCACGTTGTACTTGGCGATTTCCAGCGCCGCCGGGGAAATATCGACCGCAGTCACGTGGGAGTTGGGCAAATTGGCCGCGATGGCAATCGCGATCGCGCCGCTGCCCGTGCCGACGTCGAGCAGTCGCAAATGGCGATCAGGCTCGGCGAGCCGCAATTGTTTGGCCTGGTCGAGCGCCTCGATGACCAGATGCTCGGTCTCGGGGCGGGGAATCAGGGTCGCTTCGCTGACTCGCAACTCGATCGAGTAAAACTCTTTGTGACCGACCAGGTAAGCCACCGGGGTCCCCTCGCCGCGGCGGCGGACCATTTCGCGAAACGCTTCACGGACTTCGGGGGACGGTTCGGCGTCGAAAGCCGTGTAGAGCTCAATTCGCGAGCAACCGCGGGCTTCGGCCAGCAGCACTTCGGCATCGAGGCGAGGTGAATCGGCGCCCCGTTTTTGAAAGTACTCGGTCGTCCATTTCAGTAGTCGCAGCACCGTCCACGGTTCTGCTTGCCCAGTCGTCATGGCAATCCTTGTTATTCGTCCAGCATGTCGCCGCGCAATTGATCGCGGTCGTATTCTAGCAGGGCATTCGTGACGGGGGCCAAGTCGCCACCGACGATCTGGTCGAGTTTGTAAAGGGTTAGGTTAATGCGGTGGTCGGTCAAGCGGTTTTGCGGAAAGTTGTAGGTTCGAATCCGCTGGCTGCGATCGCCCGAGCCGATCAGCGTCTTGCGCTCTTCGGCCCGTTTGGACGATTCTTCCTCACGTTTCTTCTCATAGATTCGCGTCTTCAGCACTCGCAACGCCTTGGCCAAATTCTTGTGCTGGCTTTTCTCGTCTTGGCACTGCACGACGATACCGGTTTCAAAGTGGGTGAGCCGCACCGCCGATTCGGTCTTGTTGACGTGTTGTCCGCCCGGGCCCGAAGCACAGAACTTGTCCAAGCGATACGAGTCTGGTTTCAAATCGACTTCGACATCCTCGGGCTCTGGCATCACGGCAACGGTGGCTGCCGATGTATGGATGCGGCCTTGGGTTTCTGTTTCGGGCACGCGTTGGACGCGGTGCCCGCCACTTTCGTATTGCAAGTCGCGAAACACGCTTTCACCGCTGAGTCCCAAGGTAATTTCCTTGAAACCGCCCAGTTCGGTGCCGCTGGAATCGATGATTTCGACTTTCCAGCCGCGAACTTCGGCGTGTCGGCGGTACATTTCGTAGAGATCGCGGGCAAACAAAGCGGCTTCGTCGCCCCCCGTGCCGGCGCGAATTTCCATCACGCAACGCATTCGCTGGGCATCCTCGCCGCCAATCGTCATGCTCAGCAGTTCGGTCCAAAGTCCCTCACGCGTGTGCCGCAGTTCGACCAGTTCCTCTTCGGCCATTTCCCGTTCTTCGGGATCGTCCGTGGAGGCGGCGAGTTCTTGGCAGCCGACGATGTCGCGAGAGAGTTTTTTGAACTCGATATATTTGGCAGCCAGTCGCGCCAGGCTACCGTGTTCGCGAGCAATTTGACTCATCTGCGGACCATCGGATTGAATATCCGGGTCCGACATTTGCCGCTCTAGTTCACGATAGCGATCAAGTTTTTGATCGAGGGTGTCGCGAATCGTTCCGCTCATCAGTGTATCCAGTCCCGCCGGGAGAAACTGGCTGGCGGGTCAGCCGTGGCAGCAGCCCATTGGCCACTGCAGTCCAATTCGCCGCGATGACAGGAACAGGTGGCGATCGATAGGAAAAAGACAAAGACGCGGGTTCAACCAACGACAGCCTATTTGCCGACTTTCTTTTTCTTGTTCTGCAAGCTGGCATATGTGCCGGCGGCAAATTTCTTCTGAAACTTGTCAATCCGTCCAGCAGCATCGACGTACTTCAGCTTGCCCGTGTAAAACGGGTGGCAAGCGCTGCAGATGTCAATCTTGAGTTCCGGTTGGGTGCTGCGAGTCACAAAGCTGTTGCCACAACCACAGGAAACGACCGTTTCTTGATAGCGGGGGTGAATGCCTTCTTTCATCGAATCAACTTCTCGTATGCTAATGGGGCGGCCGCTGCTTGGCACGTACAAGACAGGTCGCCGCAGACAAAGTTCGTAGTCCCGAATAGTAGGTTCTCAGTGGCTGGCTTGACAAGGCCTGCTGGGCTGTCGCGGGAGGAATCGGCAGGATTCAACCTGAAATTGGACTACTTTGGCCACTTTTGCCAATTTCGCCCGGAAAAATAGTTGCGGTGCTGTCGCAAACCTGCTCGCTTTGCCTTTTGAGTAGTGAGAATTTGCCAGCGGCTTGTTCACCGGCGGTTGTTCGCAGGCTATTCTGAACTCTTAGAACCTATCCGAAAACCCAAAAGAACCGCGGCTAGCGTCAAAGCGGCCAATGGTTTTCGGATTAGGTTCTTAGTCCCTCTTGATGGCCCCATTTGAGCGATCGGAATCCATTTATGTCGAATTTTCCCCCCAGCGGACAAAACGACCCCAATCCGTACGCGGCGTCCGGACCGCTGGCGCAGCAGCCTGGTTTTGGCCAGCAAGCAGGTTACGGTCAGCAAGCAGCTTACGGCGGTCCCCAAGGCATGCATCCCGATCAACAGGGTGACGCAACGGGGGGACTCATTCCTTACAAGAATCCAAAGGCGCTGCTCGCCTATTACTTGGGAATTTTGGGTTTGCTGCCGATCATCGGTTTACCGCTGTCGGTGGCAGCCGTGGTGCTGGGAATCTTGGGGCTGAAAGCGCGTAAACAAAATCCAATCATCAAGGGCTCAGTCCACGCTTGGATTGGGATCGTGCTGGGGATGGTCGCCACGCTCTACAACACCCTGTTCGTGGTCGCCATTGTGGCCGCCCTGGTCAGTCGCTAGCGATTCGCTGGCGGTAGCTTTTCCGGACTCTTTACCAGCGGCGAGCGATTTGCCAGCACCACGGGCGACATGTCCAACAAATACCGTGTCGGCCAGCAATTGGCCGATATGGTACAACGTCATCGGCAGCGTGCTGACGCCGCAATCGATCGAGATCTGCAAACCCACCATGAGGGTTTTTTGGCTGCCGGCGATCCCCACGGCAACTTGATCGGCTCGCCCCAGTCCGGCCGCCCCAGCTAACGTCCAACCCATGCCGAGCACGATCAAATGCGTGGCCAGAGCAAAAATCGCCACCGTGGTGATCCAAAATGGCGACGTTTCGGCGCTCGCTGAGGGAACCGCCGGGGAAAGCACCGAGGCAGCTGTTTGGCTGGTTGCTCGAACGGTTTCCCCAACACTAGCTTCAGCCACACTTGACTCAGAGACGCGGCGTTTCGTTTCCGCTGCTCCGAAAGCGACCATCAGCAGGATGCCACAGAGGGCGACTTGGGTGAGCTTCAGTTTGTGCCGATCTGCCCAAGCGGCCAGCGGGCGATGTAACCGCAGCAGACTGGCGAGGGCCAGCGGCAGCACGACCAGCGTTGCCAAACGAAGGACTTGGCCGGAAAAACTGAGCGAAGTGGTTTGCCCGAGCAGCAGCCAGAGGGTGGTCGGCGCGATGAAAAAGCAGCAGCCATTGGTGACCAGCATCACCATCATGGCGACAACTTCGTTGCCGCCACCTTTGCGGGTCCAAGCGAGTGCCGAAGCGAGCGTGCAGGGGACTGCGGCGGCCACGATCAAGCCGCCAGCCAAGCTGGCCGGGAGTCCCTGGGCGAAGATCCAAGCGACGAGGGGAACGGCGATTACGTTCAGGCTGAGTGCCAGCAGGCCCGCTTTGGGGGAACGCCAGCTGGCTCCGAACGAACTGGCCGGCACCGTCAGCCCCATCAGAAACAGCACGCAGGCGACCAGGCCGCTGCGGAGTCCGGGGGTGTCACCAATGGCAGCGACGGGCTGCGGCAGGGTAAATCCGATCGCAAGTGCGATTGCCAGGGCCAGCAGAAACCACTGACGAAGTAGAAATGTCAAAGATTTACCCAGAATTGCTTGCCCACTGCGACCAGAACGCACTGGCTGGAATTTTGTTCGATCGGTAAGATGCCCAGGCGGGCCTGATGCCCAAATTATCCTAACTTCTCTTTCTGACTTCGTAACCGTAGATCATCAACTCATGCTGCGTTATTGGACGGCTGGCGAATCGCACGGTAAAGCATTGCTCGCTTTGGTCGACGGTTTTCCCGCCGGTATGCCGATCGATACCGACCGCATCGATGCCGACTTGGCGCTCCGTCAGGGTGGTTACGGTCGTGGCAAACGCCAGCAATTGGAGACCGATCGCGTCGACATTTTGTCGGGGATTTGGCAAGGCCAAACGCTGGGCAGCCCGCTGGCGCTGCAAGTCATCAACCGCGATTACAAATTAGAACGCCTCAAGGACCTGGAGCGGCCTCGTCCGGGACATGGCGATTTGACCGGGGCGGTGAAATATTTGGGTTCCATCCGGGGCGTCTTGGAGCGAGCGTCGGCTCGCGAGACAGCCGTGCGGGTGGCGGCCGGTTCGCTAGCAAAACAACTGCTCGCCCAGTTCGATGTGGAGGTGCTCGGTTACGTCTGCGAGCTCGGTGGCGTGGCGATCGAAACACCCGCGGGAGATCTCGCCGCCCATCGACAGGCTCGTTCCGAATCGATTGTTTACACGCTCGACCCGGCTCGTGACGAAGAGTTCCGGCAACTGATCGATCAAACGGGGGACGACGGCGACACGCTGGGCGGCGTCTTGGAAGTCCGCGTGGAGGGTTTGCCCTTTGGCCTCGGGACTCATGCCCAGTGGGATCGCAAGCTCGATGGTCGGTTGGCCCAAGCCGTGATGGCCGTGCAGGCGATTAAAGGGGTGGAAATTGGG
>CAZHTX010000206.1:6069-9782 GCA_964535475.1 uncultured Pirellulaceae bacterium | reverse complement strand
ATGAAGTAATCCCGCTGGGTGGGGTTGTAGCTGTCGCCGATCCAGTCGCCGCTGCTGAGGCGTTCGCAACTTGGCCGCATGGTGGGCAAGACGCTCGGCTCCCAACTCTTGCTGAATGCTCGGATCCAGCAGCGCTTGAGCGGCTGTCCATTCCAAACGATCGAGATAATCACTGCTCTCCAGCGTTAGTGGCATACCTGACAATTTGTTGATGCCACTGAATAACACCGCCAACAAATCGTCCACGCTGAGTGGCACATCATTGCCGGCAGCGCGATGCTCCGCGGCTTGCGGTGCAAGCAAGAAATGATGGAAAACGCGCTGTCCCTGATCTTTGTCTAACAGCACCTCCTCTCCAGACTTTACGTCAGCAATGGCTTGCTCAATAACGTTGTCCTGATAAGTCAGGCCAGCGCCCCAAAACTGAATCGGCCGGTATTCCAGCCGCTCGTTTTCTGTGAGCTCGACCTCAAATTGGAGTCCCACCGCTGCCGCGTGCGTTTGCTGTCGCCAATCTGGCAGATGCGCGGGAATGGTCAGCAGGCGATAACCGATCACGGGTGCAACAATGGCCAAGCCAGCCAAGCAGTACCATCCAACGAATCGCCCATGGTAACCCCATGCACGTTGCCCCTCACTCCAACGACGTACCATCCGCAACGTGCAACCCAAGAGCACGGCGATGCCCAGCACGACGGGCCAAAAATAGTCATTGTAAAGTCCCCAAAAACTGTTCATAAGGGCAATGGCGATGGATAGCAACAAAGGTGTCCCTAAATAACCCACAATCGGTCGCTGAGCCCACATTGCCGAGATGCTGCCGGTGACGAAGATGCCGGTGAGTAGCGCAAAAGCGGGTAACAAAGGTGGGCCTGAATACGATTGCTGCGCTGCGAATTCGGAAACCAAGCAGCCGCTGATGATCAAACAAAACAAGATCACGGGGACGATCATGCGAGTCCACCACATCTGCCACCGCCCCACACCACGTTCGGCCAAAAACCGAATTCGCTGCCTGTTGGTATCTCCAGCAAAGGTCGCGATGCCCAGCAGACCAGCTGAAATCATCGTGGCGATGATCACGAATCCATAGTCCGCTCTGGTCGGCGGCTCCCGCTCAAAAATGATGTGCTGAATGCCAGCGACGACCAGCAATCCCGCCGCAACGGCATAGATACCGCGTGCCTGCCGCACCGCTTGCCAAATCAGCGCGCGGTTCATCGTGGGAGCTGATTGTGAAATCGCCTTGACGGGCAGATAAGCCGGATGCGGTTCGGAACCGGTCCGCCAAAAGTTTGGCAGCACCGAATTATTTGCCCAGCGTCGCCGCGCCAACAACCACGCTCCAACCAGCAACACGCAGGTGAACACGGTCTGATAAAAAATGACCCAGCCCGAGAGCCACTTGTACCGTCCAGATGCCTCATACATGACGGCGCTAACGGCACTCGACCGCTCACTCAGCACCAGGGAGCCGACGGTGGCCAAGACGATCAAGGCGGCCGCAACCAGTAAGCCAGCGGCTGGCGACCTGATCAACCAACTGGAAAAGAAACTGCAGGCTAACAGCATCAAAGTAAAGCTGATTAAGCGGACAATTTCCACCGCCAGCGTCGAATCGACGGGGATAAGGTTTGAGGAAATCCGCTGGACGTTGCCAGTTTGCACAGCCAGCCAGTATCCCGCCGCGCAGGTCAGCCACAACAAGGCGACAGCTAGCAGGGCAACCAGCAGTTTGCTGGTCAACACGGTTGTTACCCTGACCGGCAGCGAGCGCTGCCATTGCAACGTTCCCACCTCATCTTCATGTCCAACCTGCAGCGCTGAGATGCCAAAAGCCACCAGGTTTGGGAGCAGCAACAAATAGGTCATGTACGCTGCGTCTCGATCCCCCGGGACAAGTATTGTAATGGCGTACAACATGATCGCCAGCAACGCCACACCGAAGACGAGCGGCATGACCGCTCGCCACTCTTTCCACAACAGCGCATAAATAACAGTGGATGATCTCATCGTTCGGTTCTCCCCTTGTGTCGGAATGAAGCCCTGTCCTCAACGCGCCTGTGCTCAGCGCGCCTGTGTTTGGTAGACCGAACGCGTATCTTCAGCAATCTTCTCCGGTGGTGTGCCGTGTGTGCAAGCCACGAAGATATCTTCCAAGCTGGGGTGCAAGACTTCCACCGAAACCACGCCGGCGGCGGTTTGGATGGCGGCCAAATCCTGGTCACTCAGCCCCAGCACCAACATCCGCAGTTGACGTCCCACGCGATGCTGGTGCAAAACGTCACCCTCCGGCAGCGGCACCTCGATCATCGAATCGCCCAGCGTGACCCGCACATCTTTGACGGCCTCTTTGAGTTCCACCAAGGGCTGCATCAAGCGAATCTTCCCCTGGTGCATGATCGCCACCCAGTCGGCCACGCGTTCGACTTCGTTGATCTGATGACTACTCAGAAACACCGTTTTTCCGACCGCCGCGCGATCGACCATGCTTTCTAAGAAATGCCGCCGCACAACGGGATCCAAACCGGATGTCGGTTCGTCGAGGATGAGTAGATCGGGATCATGGGCAATCGCTAACGATAATGCCACCTTGGCCCGCTGGCCTTTACTCAATTGGCGAATTTTTCTCCCGACGGGCAATTCGTAATGCGCGATCAACTCGTGATAACGCTTGAGATACCCAGTTGGATAAAACGCCGCGGTGAACCAACCAATCTCATCAATCCGCATCCAATCATAGAGCGCGGGCTGATCCGAAACGTAGCCGATTCGCCGACGTATTTCTAACGCGTCGCGATGACAATCAAGCCCCAAGATCTTGGCCGAGCCGGCGGTCGGTTGCTCGAAACCGGTCAAGCACTTGATCATGGTCGTTTTGCCGGCACCATTTTCACCCAACAAGGCAAAGACCACGCCCGGCGGCACCTCCAAAGAGACTCCCGCCAGCGCTTCGCAATCTCGATAACGTTTTTCTAGGTTCTGAATAGAAATAAGCGGTTGCATGAGCAGCCTCCCATGGCGAAGAAAGATGATGAGAGATTAGCCGACAAACAGGTCAGCCAACTGGTGTTCGAATACATCGCGAGTCTGCTCAAGCGACAATCCCGCCTGCTTGGCTTCCTTGATCACGCCGTGAAATCGCTCGGCGAGTAAAGACTGCCGAGCCTTTGTGCAACGCGTTAACGCATCGCTGCGAACCGCCAACCCACGCCCCCGCAGCGATTCTAACACTTGCTCTTCTTGCAATTGCAAATAGGCTCGGGCAATCGTGTTGGGGTTAATCGCTAGTTGATTGCTCAACTGACGCACGCTGGGAACCATCTGCCCGGAAACTAATACGCCCTCGGCGACGGCAAATTTAACTTGCCGCACAAGCTGCTCGTAAATCGGCACGCCGTTGGACGTCTCAATCGAAAAGAACATGAACCGTTCTCCCATGCTGGTGTACTAGTGCGATAGTACTGCTGGTCGCGGAGGGAGTCAAGCGGATTGAGAATTTTTTTTAGAGGGAGTCACCATCCCAACCCGACGCGTCAGCGAGGGAGTCACCATCCCGACCCGACGCATCAGCGAGGGACCAACCATCCCAACCCGACGCGTCAGCGAGGGATCAACCATCCCAACCCGCTGCGTCAGCGAGGGACTCCCCATCCAAACCCGACGCGTCAGCGAGGAACTCCCCATCCCAACCCGACGCGTCAGCGAGGGAC
>CAZHTX010000206.1:0-5969 GCA_964535475.1 uncultured Pirellulaceae bacterium | reverse complement strand
ACCCGACGCGTCAGCGAGGAACTCCCCATCCCAACCCGACGCGTCAGCGAGGGACCGTCGCGATGGCCGCCTGCTCCCTCGCTCACGCGTCGAGTTGGGATTGATGGCCGCCCAGCTCCTCCCTCGCTCACGCGTCGAGTTGGGATTGATGGCCGCCCAGTTGCTCCCTCGCTCACGCGTCGGGTTGATGTGAAAACAATCGCGAGCCGACGCGGATGATGGTGGCACCCTCGGCAATTGCCTGCGGAAAATCGCCACTCATGCCCATGGAAAGTTCATTCAGCGAGATACCAGCGGGCAGACCTTGCTCGAGCAAACGATCGCGGAGTTGCCGCAGCTGGGCGAATTCGGATTGAGCTTGCGCGGGCGAACTGCCTTGGCTGGCCATCGTCATCAGACCTTTGATAGCCAGCCCGTCAAGGGGCGCCATCTGTTCGAGCGCGGGCAACAGTTCAGCGGGGCTAAAGCCATGTTTGTTGGTATCCCCGGAGACGTTGACCTCGACCAACCCGGCGACTTGACCGGCGGGCGTCTCGGCAGCGGCGGCGGCGATCGCTTCCGCCAACCGCTGGCTATCGACGCTGTGAATGAGCGTAACCAGCCCCACGGTGCGACGTAGTTTGTTGCGTTGCAAACTGCCGATCATGTGCCAATGACAATCGAAATCCTCCAGCGCGGTAGCTTTATCCCAGAGCGCCTGCGGTCGGCTCTCGCCCAGCTCCTGACAACCGGCTTGCCTGAGCAGTTGGGTGGTCGCCGCATCGACGTATTTGGAAACTCCCACCACCTGCACTGAGGCTGGTTCCCGGCCGGCCTTCGTGGTCGCCTCGTGAACGTCTGCGAGCAGGCTCTGCCAGTTGCTGAGAATTTGCTCGCTACCCTGTTTCGAATCACTCATTCGGGATGCTCGTCGACCGAGATTAGTTCTTCCACGGAGCCATCGTCGGCATCGAATCGGCCGCAGAAGAAATCGGAAATTAGGTTCTTGCCGAGAAAGGTTCGATTCGCCGCGCCGGTTAGCGAACGATAGACGACCCATTGATCGTTGCCGCAGTGGACACGAAAGGCGGCAGCTTGATGCTCCGGCACCAGGGCCAGCTTTTCTCCCACCGTCAACCGCCGCCAAGTCCGTGAGGATCGCAGCCGTTTGCCCAACAAATCAATCCACAAAGGATGATAGAGCGCCTGCTGGCCACGCAGCTGAGCCGCCAGCAGCAGCCCGGCCGGAGCGGTTGCCTGCTCTGCCGCTCCACTGCCAACCGCACCGTTTAACTGGAAAGGCTCGCTCGCGGAGGTCGTTTGCTCGGCGACCGCCAAATTCCCCCGCGACTTGCCGACTCGCCATTCTCCCAAAGCCAGCGGCAGCACCATGGCTCGGCGTTTGTCATCGACTAGCAGCAGTTCGCGCATGGCGTCGTCTTCATCGACGGCGACTTGAGGAGCCAAATCGAGCTCGGTCAGCAGTTGCAGTTCCTTGCCGGGCTCCGCACCGAGCACGGCATCGGCCAACATCAGCGCGCGATCGTCGCGAAGCAACATAACTTGGCGTTGCAAACGGATGCCCCCGGCAAACGTTTGTTCGACTTCGAGATAGTGCACATCGTCGTCGGAGTGCCAACAAATTTCGCGCCAGGGACCACTCGGTTCACGCTGAACGCCATCGACAATAATTTCAGCTCGCCATTGCCCGCTGAGCAACGGCTGTTTACCGCCGCTGACTTCCAAGCGGATGACGGGCTGACTGAAATCGACCGCCACGCGTCCCCGCCTGACGTCCCACTCCGGCAGCATCACGGCCAAGCCGGCGTCGCCATCGAACCAGCCCGGCTCCGGCAGTTCGACTCGCCATGCCAAGCGACCGTCGGACTTAATCCTGTGCAGCGAAGTATCGATCGCCGTTTTCAGCGCCGGCCCGCCCACTTCTTGGACCGCCATATCGAACAAGCCCGCTTTGCGACAATCATCTTTGGGGGCAACGTTGGGGCCAAGTAGATTCGAGCCATTGGCCCGCGTCATGGCGGCTGTCCAAGTCGCCAAATCGACGGCAGCCCCGCTGCGTTTGATCGATATGCGTTTGCGAAAGCGGGCGGAGAGACGGCGGGACCGCAGCGCTGAAGCGAGCCCCAAACGGATCCATCGTCCGCCATCGCCGACCGCCGCGGCAACCGCATCGCCGCTCTGCTCAAACCAGCTGCCGATCGCTTCCAAAGCGCTTGTTTGCAAAGCCTCACAGGAAGGCAAGTCCGCCAATTGCCAAGCTAGCACCAAACCGAGTTCGCCACCCGAGATGAGCCGCGCCAGTGATTCGGGCGGCGACTCTTCGGCACCCGCGCGTTGCAAAAGCTGCAGCTCATCGAGCAACCGCCACCACTGCGTGCTGGTCAGTCCCTCAAGGTGCAACTCGGCTGGATCTTGCTCGGCGGGATCATGCTCGGCTAATGTGGGCAGCGCATAAGCCCACAGCAGGGCCTCGGCCATGACCAGCGGCTGCGAAGCTTGCGTGCCAACGATGTTAAGGAAATGATCGACGGCCGCCACCAGATCGAAATCCTCAGCCGCAGGCTTGCCGGCCATCATCCGGCTGAGCTGACGAACGACTGGCGGAAGCTCACCCGCGGCAACTTGCCAACCCCAACGCAGCGGTCCGCCATCGCCCGCCGCCTCTGGCCAGAGGGTGGCCAAATTCCGCCGCGCAGCGCGGCGAATAATCCGCCGACGCAATTCGGGCCATTGAGATTCAGCCACTTGCCGCGTTGTTTTTTTTTGTTTGACGGTTGCCATGTGGCCAGCCTGATCGAATCATGCAAACGTGGTAGAGTAAGTCAATCGAGTTGCACCATTCTTAATGCCCACGCGAGCAACGCAATGACCCCGCAGAGAATCTGTCTATTTCCCACCACACGCCCCCGGTGTGGTGTTCCCGCAGAAAACGAGTCGACTCCCCGCCGCCCAGGTGTGGAGCTTTTCGGCAAGCCACTACTTTGGTGTGCCGCAGTTTGCATCTGCTTGGTGGCATTCACCGGTTGTGGCAGCAAGGAAGCCAGCGAAGTAACCGCTGAACCGGGCGACGCAGTAGAGACCCCAGCCGCCGCAGTTGATTCCTCGCCAAACGCAACATCCACCGAGCCTGCGGCCGATTCCGCGACAGATCGCGATCCGGAATTAACCGACTCACCAGCCAAGATCACCATCCCCGACATCGGCGGGGACAATCCTGCCGCGTCTGGCGAACGGGATGGGGAACTCGATCCGGCCGGGGACCGACCTGCCAGCGGCGATCAAGCGGACAGCGGATTCTCGCTTCCTTCCTTAACCGCTCCTAGTGATTCAGGAACCTCGTTGGCTGGCGATGCCGAGACGACTCCGCCGGAGCCTGAGTACGAACCCTACGCAGAGAAATCGCCGCTCGAGTTGGCAGCGGAAAAGGCCTTCTCGTCTCCAGCTGGCGGAACGCGTTTGGCTCCCGACGCCCGCTTGTGGTTGGACGCCGAGAAGCGACGTTTAATTGTCGACGGCTATGTTTCCCTTTCAGAAGGCCCCTTGGAGATGCTTGCCTGTCCGGCCGGGACCAAAGAACACGAATCCGTGGTCGCCGTACTTTCCCAATCAAAACATATCCATGCGGGGCTGCTAGCCTTGGGAGCTGTACAGGGCACGCCGGTCTCTTTCGTGCCGGAATATCGTCCCGCCACTGGGCAACGGATAGCGATCTGGGTGCTGTGGCGCGACGCTCAGGGAATGCCTCAAAAGGCGCGGGCGCAAAGTTGGGTCCAGCAAACGGGCACTGGCAAAGAGCTGGAGCAGGACTGGGTATTTGGCGGCAGCAGCTTTTGGAAAGATCCCGAATCGGGGCGTGAATTTTACCAAGCCGATTCGGGCGACTTAATCTGTGTCTCCAACTTTTCCACGGCAACGCTCGACTTGCCAGAGGAAAGCAGAGAATCCAGTGGCTCGCTTGTTTACAGTGCGTTTGCCGACCGTGTTCCCCCCCGTGGTACACCGGTGCGGATGGTAATGCTGCCGATCCCGCTGCCGACGGATGCCGAAAATGCGACCGAGGAAGCAGGAGCGGAAAAGCACGCCGACCCCAAGCAGCCACCCGAAGACGAGTTAGTTCAGCAGCCAGTCGGGTAGCAGCCTCGATCACTAACTGGGTAATAGCCGGAAATTCTTCCAGCTAGTGAACCTAAGTCGACTTCGGAATCGTAATAAACGTCAGAAGTTTCCCCAATTCTTCCCCCAATCTCGCGCACTTTGACTGGATTTGGGCGTTGGGGTAGATAGGATGTGAAATTGACTTGTCATCCACCCCTACTCGTTTAATACCTTCCCTGGGGTTCTGAACGCTATGCCAGCCCGTGACGATTCGGTGATCCGCGGTAGCTTGATCGCCTGTTCCATCTTCTTGGTGCTCTCGCTCATCGTCAACTTTTTGTTGTGGCGATCGGCGGACGTTTACTCGTCCGAGGCCTCTGCGGCCGCGACGAGGTTGACCAACATGTCCACCGACATTCAACGCAAGGACAGGCAAATCACCTATCTCCAAGGCGTGATCGGCGTGGGCGAGTTGACCAAAGCCCAACTCGACGATTTGGCCGAGAGTGGTTCCGGTGACGCCAACTTTGAGAAGGTTGTCCAGGATGTCGCCACGGCGATGACCTATTTTGGACCCGAGGTCGACGAATCGCGGAAAAACTTGAGCGCCCTGCCCGAATATTTAACCGGTCAAATCCGCACGCTCAGCGAACAGTACAACAACGCCATCCAGGCTCAGCAACGTGAAAAGGCCAGAGCCGATGCTGAAGTAAAGGTGGCGCAAGACGCTCAACAACGTGCCGAGGACCTGCAACAGCAGTCGGAAGACGAGAAAGAACAGTTGCGAACTCAGTTTGAAAATGACAGGCAGCAAATGAAGCTGGCTGGAGAACAACTTAAAGACCAGGTGCGCAACCAAGCCGCCAAGCACTTGGCCGAATCACGAACGCTCAACGATCAAATTGGTACGTTGAACGAGGATAAGACGGAACTGCTGGCAACGATTGACGATCAACGCCGCGAACTCAACAAGATGCGAAATTCGCAGTTCGAAGTGGCTCAAGGCAAAGTCACCTACACGCGTCCCGGTGACCGTTTGGTGATGATCGACTTGGGAGCATCGGATGCGTTACGCAAGGGAGTCACTTTCGAAGTCTACGGGGCTGAAAAGAGCAACGTGGCGGAAGCGGAAGCGAAAGCCATGATTGAGGTTGTCGCGATTCGCGGTGATCACTTGGCGGAAGCACGCATCCTCGGGGATCCCTTCGCTAGCAACCCGATTATTTCGGGTGACAAAGTCTACTCCCCGTTCTGGGCCCCTGGTCGCAAGGTTCGCATCGCGTTGGCTGGTGCTATCGATATCAATCGCGACGGGAAAGCTAACAGCGAGGATATCGACATTCTGCGGGGCGTGATCCAAGCCGCCGGTGCCGAAGTGGCCGCAGTGGTTGACCCCAGCGGTCGCCGCGCGGGTCAGCAACTCGACAGTGGCATCCGTTTCCTCGTGGTTGGGGAACGTCCGGATGCGGCGGATGGTGCTGATCAAGCAGCCACCGATCGTGAGCTGCAAGCCTTAGCCGAAATCGGTGACATGATCGACGAAGCACGCCAGAAGGGGATCACGATTATCCCGGCTGAGAAATTGGTCGGTTTCCTGAAAACCATGGACGATGCGATCACGATCCCGCTCGGCCCGACCGCCAGGGGCAGCGACTTCCCGCCCAGCAAGGCAGTTTCTGGTCGACGGATTAAATCGGACGTCAGCGGTTACTACCGCCGCACGCCTCCCAGCGACAGCAAGTAAGAACCCATCCGAAAACCCAAAAGAACCGCAGGCTAGTGCCGAAGCGGCTAATGGTTGTTGGATAGGTTCTAAGTAGGGAGGCAGTTAGCTCCTTTGCTAACTTCGACGTCATCCAACCGCAAAGGGGTTT
>CAZHTX010000205.1:283-9812 GCA_964535475.1 uncultured Pirellulaceae bacterium | reverse complement strand
AAGCACGTGGAACCGCTGAGCTTCCGCAGCAATGACTACTGGTCAGCGATTGCAACTGATTTCAACAGATTAATCTCGCGAAAGCCGCTGGAAGATCAAAAACAGCCCTCGTCTTGAAGATCGGTGCGGAATGAATACTAGACCAATGTTCAAACATCCAGGGGGTCCCAAGCGCGCGCCGCGCCGCCGCGCCGCCGCGACCGTTGAGTTTGCTATTTGCATGCCCATGATCGTGCTGCTTGTTTTCGGGGCGGTTGAGGCAACGAGCATGATTTTCCTCAAACAGTCGTTACAAACAGCCGCCTACGAGGCCTCGCGGCAGTCCATCGTAGCGAACACCACCGATGCCGCGGCTCGCGACCGTGCAGCCAACATCCTTAATGCAAGACGAGTTCGCAACTTTCAAATTACTTTCCCGCGGGGGGCGCCATCAAGCATCGTGCGAGGGGAACTGGTATCCGTACGCGTTGAAGCGCCTTCCGGAATTAACAGCCCCTTAGTTGGTCGTTTTCTTCGCAGTCGTGACTTGGCCGTTGAAACGGTAATGATGAAGGAATAACTATGATCACCGTTTACACATCACATACTCGGCAGTGCTCCAGCGGGCTCGCCCAATCAAGCAGCCGGCGGGGCGTTAGCCAGCGGCGGGGCGCAATGCTGGTTTTTATCGTCATCTTAATGGTTGGCTTTATTGCGGCAGCAGCATTAATGGTCGGCGTTGCCCAGATGCAGCTCGCGCGCACCGAATTGCGGACCGCCACGGACGCGGCTGCCAAAGCCGCAGCACAGCAGCTTTCCCTGTCGCAAGATCGGGGGGAAGCAATCGCGGTGGCTCGCCGAGTTGCAGCGGAAAACCTAGTCAACAATGAACCCTTACTGCTCGCAAATGGCGACTTGCAGTTCGGGCGCTCGCTGCAAGACGCTTCGGGAACCTTCGTATTCCGCATCAACCAAACGCCAATCAACAGTGTCCGAGTGGTGGGAAGTCGAACGGCTGGATCGCAGTCGGGCGCCATCCCATTTTTTATGGGAAACATTCTTACCTCCGGCAGTTTTGAACCGGTCCAAACGGCGATCGCAACTTACATCGAACGTGATGTGGTGTTGGTCATTGACCGTAGTGGGTCCATGCAGGGCCGCAAATTTCGCGATCTTATCAGCGCCATTAACATCTTCACCGAAACACTGCGAGCAACTCCGGTTGAGGAGCGAGTGGGGCTGGCTTCCTATTCAACAAATTCCCGCCGAGATGTTGAGTTGACTGACAACTTAAGCCAAATCGATGGGGCCGTGGGAAGCATGTCGGTTGGCGGTCTAACCAGCATTTCCGCTGGCATGCGAGATGGTCGCAGGATCATGCAAAATTCACGATCGGCTGAATTCGTGGAACGAACCATGATTGTCATGACGGACGGCCTACATAACCGCGGCCCAGAGCCTCGTGGAATGGCCCGGCAATTAGCCGGCGAGGACGTGGTCATCCATACAATCACCTTCGGCAATTCCGCCGATAGAAATCGTATGCGAGAAATCGCCAACATTGGCAAAGGTCGATTTTTTCACGCCGTCAATGGCAATCAACTGAGACAAATTTATCGTGAGATTGCTCTCACGCTGAGCACCATTATCACAGAGTGAACAAGATTATGCGTCCGCGCCGCAATCCGAGACTGGGCATCGTATCGACCGAGTTCGCGATTACGTTGCCACTTGTCTTGCTGTTCTTTTTCGCAGCCTTCGAAGTCTGCCGCTTTTCAATGCTGGTGCACACCGTGGACAATGCCGTTTACGAGGGTGCCCGCCGCGGTATCATCCCCGGCGCCACAGCAGCAACTTGCCGGGCGGAATCGCAACGTATTCTGGCCACCCTCGGTGTCCGGGCAGCGAACATTGTCGTGACACCGCAAACCCTTGATGCCCAAACTCCCGAAGTTACCGTCAACATTACAGTCCCATTTGCGGAAAACAGTTTTGCCCCCGTGCGATTCTTTTCCGGCGCGTCGGTGAACCGCACGCTAACGATGAGCCGCGAAGTCAGCCGTTAAAACAGCCCACACGCCAATACGCCCTGACGCCCCGCGGGGCCAAGCGAACGCTGGCTTAGCCCGATTGCCGCCGGCCGATTTGGCTGTAAACTGGGGGTCGGAAAGTCAGCAGTTTCACTGCGGGCCCGTAGCTCAGTCGGTTAGAGCAGGGGACTTAGCGGTAGTGGCCTAAACGACCTCATGGGTCGCACGGACACTGCCAATGGGTTGCCACGATCTCCTTTGGAAAGGGGTTTGTGGTAGAATTCGTCAAATTCGGGGAAGGCTAAGTCGGCAACGATAGGCTAATCCCGAGCCAAGCCTCGCGAGAGGAAGGTGTAGAGACTGTACGGCGAACTCGTAAAGAGAAGAGACAGTCCAGACCACAAACTCGAAAGGGGCGGCGAAAGCCGTGGTTGGTACGCATAATCCCTTGGTCGGGGGTTCGAGTCCCTCCGGGCCTATTTTTCCACTCTCCTCCATCCATCCCGAACCTTCGCATCTGCGAGCGGGCTTTTTCGTGCTTATCCGGGATGGTCTGCTGCGGTTCCGCGGCACTGGAAAATACGGCTAGACATGGCGCAAGCGTGAACTGAAGTTCACCTCCGCTACTCATCGCTCCGCGGACAAGCCGAAACCAGTTCATAATGCAAAAACGCCACGACTCGTGCTGCTGACGTTGCTTAACGTTGTAACATAACTTCCAGCACTTCGGGTTTTAAATAACCGCAGGCATCCGGAATTCGCCATGAACCAAAAAAGTGTGAATCATCAAAGCCAATCTTCCGAAACTCCAAAAGGACAAATCCGCAAACTATATTCAACATTAGCCCTGCACCCAGAGCGCGACTTTGGTTGGGAGACGGGCAAGGGAAACGCCACGAAGCTTGGCTATGACCAACAAATGCTCCTCCAGATCCCCGATGTCGTTTGGGAGTCTTCCGCCGCGGTTGGCAATCCATTTTCTATCGGCCCCATTCACGCGGGGGAAATGGTTGTAGACCTGGGATGCGGTGCCGGTGTTGACGTTTGCGTTGCCGCTCTGCTGGTGGGTGAGACGGGTAAAGTTGTTGGCCTCGACGTCACCCCTGAAATGGTTGACAAAGCTCGTCGCAATGTGGCCCTGCTGGGGCTCACCAATGCCAAGATCGAACTCGGTGACTTCACAAACTTACCGCAGCCCAACAGCTCAGTCGATGTCGTCATCAGCAACGGGGCGATCAACCTTGCGCCAAGTCAGCCGTGTGTGTTTCGGGAGATCGCGAGAGTTCTCAAGCCAAATGGCCGGCTCTATCTTGCCGACATGATCCGCCTCGAATCTTCCTCGTCCGAGTCGTGCGAATCAGACAAGCATTCCAATTCTTGGGCGAACTGCGTGGCCGGAACACTTTCAAGAGATTGTTTGGTGGAACTCATCAAAGAGGAGGGCTTTCAAGAAGTCACGTTTATCAAGACCACCGGTTATCACACCTCACCAGCGACCGAGGGGGCGCTCTTTCGAGCGACCAAGCCCGTGAAACCCCGGACGGATTGAAAACCAGTGCGATGCTTTTCGTGACACCGCTCATTCAATTCTCGCGTGGCTTCACGAACCGAGCGACTTGGCGCGGCCGCCGGAATGCAAACCGCTTCCTGCCAAGGCCTGTCTCAATGCTGTGATGCCTGACTGGCCTCCTGCTCGAGATAGCGAATCAGGCTGGCCAATTCATCACTGTTCAATGTCTCGTGAAAGTTTCCTGGCATCAAGGATTTAGTTCCCAGCCGAAGCTCTTCAATCTCATCTTTGACAACTTGAAAAGGTTTGCCATCGTTGCCAACCATCATTAGGTGCGACTCGTCTTCACTGCGGACGAGCCCGGTAACCACTTGCCCATCCAGCGTCAGCACCGTGGTCACGCGAAAAGCTCGATCGACATTTCGATCAGGCTGGATGATGTCCTCGATCAATCGAACTGCTCCGCGACCACCGACGCCATCGAGCTGTGGCCCCACGACTTGTCCCACGCCGGCCAATTGATGACAGTTTGCGCAATGCTTGGTAAATAACGCCGCTCCGATGGCAACGTGGCCCGATCCGCGACTATATGTGGCCAATACCTGATCCATCGCCGCTTGCACAGCGCCGTCTGTCGGAGCAGCCAGCTGGCTGAGTTGCTCATACAGTTTTCGCTGAGCAGGCGTGACCACCGCTTCAATTTTATCCGCCACGCTCTTGTCCAACAGAACTTGAGCCGACATTGCACCGGCGTCAATCGTTTCCAGCAACGGCGCGACGAGTTGCCGATTCGTCACCAACCTTAGCGCAAATTGACGTTGACCAGCTGCGTTTAACTGTTTGGACCATGCTGCCAGCTCCTGGGAGACATCGAGCTGCGACTCATTTGCTACCGCTTGCAACCAACTAACGGGCAACCGCTCAATCGATACGGCGTCGTCAACGCTATCAAATAAAATGGCCAGTAGCGGCTGGCCATTCAATCCAGCCATCGCGCGCCCCACTTTCGCACGTTCGCGTAAGGATAATTGCTGGCCGTTAAGGAGAGCACTCAATTGAGGAAGAAACTGGTGTAACCGATAGTCGGTGACCAATTGCAATGCGCTGCGCAACGGTCCGACCGTCTCGCTAGGCTCCAGCCAATTGGGCTCCAATTGGCCAAAAGCTAGCCAAGCGTAAGCCCCAGCCGCATCACCGTCGATGCAACGCAGAAGCACTTCGCGTGATTGCAAGTCGCGACAATCCCATTCAACTCGCTGCAGCACGTCGCTGCGTGGAGGGTAAGCAGTTCGCAAGGTTTCACCGCTGGCGGCGTCCACTAATTCAACTCGATTCCGTTGATGATCCGCTTGATCAGGAGAACCATTATGTCCAGCCAGCAAGAAGGCGATCCGCTCCGGTGCCGGGAAACGATCGGTTGCCAGCTCTCCCGTGTATTGTTCGCCAAGTGGAAACGAACTAGTGACTTGGATCTCTTCGCCTGTAGGTGTTCTACGCATTTGGGTTGGCCAACCAGTTCCCGCTGCTGACTCCCAAGCCACATCTAGCGATCGGCCAGCCTTTGCCAATTCATCAAGCGCGGCCAACTCGAAAGTCACTCGCTCAGCTGCCCAAGATTGCAAACTAGCCTGAGCCGCCTCGGCATCGCCCAGTTCGATAGCGATGACGTTCATGATTTCCTGACGTTGCTCGGGCAGACGACTGGTGATCTCCCGAGCCACCATCACCACATCATTGGCTTCTTGTTCCGCTTTCAAACAACGCGCCGCATGGGCGAGAAACTCAACAACCTGCGGCTGACGGTCAATGCCGTTCTGCAGATAAGCCAGCAGCGTCTTGCCAGCAACGACCGAATCCACCGCGGCTAAAACAGTTGCCAGCTGGTTACTCTGCGTGCCCGACATTGCTTGCTCAAGCACCGAGTAAAGCTGCTCGCCAGGGAAATCTCGAACTTGATTGCGAATCGCAATGCGTATTGTCTGCCGCAAGATAGTGTCATCCTCCGCAGTCTGACTCCAAAGCTCGAGCAACTGCGGCAACTGCTGATTAGCGGGAACCATCCCCAACAACTCGGCTGCCTGACGCCGCACATGCGGATTTGCATCTTGCAAAGCTGCCGCGGCTGCTTCGCGAGCCATGTCGGTAAAATCAGTCTGCTGGCGGCCCACCACTAGCTCAACCAACGCCCTTAAACCGTGCAGCCGCAGTTGAGCCGACTTGCTGCTCGACAACTTTGCCTCAGTAAACAGCCGCTCTGTCAATTGTCCACGTCGAAGTAGATACCAGAGGGCAACGATCCGCTGCCGCTCCCGCGTCTCTTGATCAGCAACTTCAGCTCCTTCCGCAGCAAAGTCTGCCACCGTGGCGCGAATTAATTGCTGAGCGGCTGCGTCCACACCGGGATCCGCCTGCCGCAAACTGTGCGCTAAGGCTAAATCACGGCGGACAGGGTTGCGACTCCCCCAAGCATCAACCAATGGTTCTTCACTGACCGCTAATGACTCGTTTTGGGCTGCTTTGTCCTGGGCTGCTTTGCTAGTTCGGCTGATCCGCCAAATGCGACCACGAAAACGATCACGCCCCGGATGATCCAGGGGAACCTCATAGTGACCTATGATCTTATTATAAAAGTCTGCGACGTAGATCGCTCCGTCTGGGCCAAGTCGCACATCGACGGGGCGAAACCAAGGATCATCACTGGTCATGAAATCGGGCAACGGAATCGCCCGCGCTGAGGCGCCTGCGTATTCGATGCGGTTTCGGTTAAGGCGAGATGTCATGACGTTCCCACTCAACGTCTGTCCCGCCAACTCGGGAATTCCCAACTTAGCAGGCAAATACTCTACACCGGAAATTGCCGTACTGCCGTGCAAGTGGTCCATCATGGGAGGAACAAATCCCAAGCCATCATCGGGACGGCCGAAGCTAGGGTAATACCCGCCACGAATCAATTGGCTGAGCGGTTTACTGTGGCAATCAGCGGTGAAATAGTAGCCCCAATCGTCCATGGTCCGGCCAAAAGGATTTACCTGTCCCCAAGTCACCTGCTCGACGCGACTCCCGTCGGGGCGAAAACGGAACGTGTTACCAGAATGCATCGTAATAGCGTGCCCGTCTTTACCGGCGACTGTCGACTGATTATTGAATCCATGATTAGCATAAACCCACCCATCATCGCCCATTCGCATTGAATTGACCATACCATGCGTATCCCGAGTGGTATCAAATGGTCCCAAGACAACCTCACGCTGATCACAAATATCATCACCATCGGTGTCGCGAAGGTAATATATGTTTGGGATGCTGAAACATAAGCAGCCATCACCGTAGGGTAAGACACCAATTGGAATGTTAAGGCCAGTCGCAAATACGGTGGCCGTATCAGGAACCTCATCCCCGTCGGTATCTCGTAAGATGCGAACCGAGTCTCGCTTTGACTGATCATCGCCTGCGGGGTAAGGGTATTCAAAACTATCGGTGACCCAAAGTCGCCCGCGACTATCCCAAGCCAAGTTCATCGGCTTGGCGATCATCGGCTCGGCTGCGACTAACTGAACCTCGAAACCAGGCGGTAAGTGAAATCCAGCTCTTTCCTCGTCAGGTGTCCTTGGTCCACTGGGACGAACGCCTGCCCCATACCAATCGGACGGTGAGTCTGGCTCGGCGGCACCGACCACCTGTTCACCATCAAGTCGATCTGCGGCCCCACAAGCGTGTTCCCACTGAGACGTGAAACCAAGGAGAAAAGCCAGAAACCAGGGCGTCAGCAGATATTTCATACCGAATGCACACAAGAAATTAGGTGGGGGAGGGGCAGGGGAACTTGGTTAGCAAAGTCCCTTGGGTTCGCATGATCTGTCCCCATCATAAGTGATTCCCGCTCGAACAGCAAAACCCGCCCTCTAGGGAAAAACCGTAGTCACGCCGCGACATTGGCGATACACCGCGTCTGCTAGCCACCAGCAGTTCCGCCGAACAAACCAGTCGGTTGGGAGCTGATCGCAGTTTTGCTAGCTAGATCTGGTGTAGCCGAGGCCAACTCGCCAATCCAACAAGACACTGGCTAGGGAATCATTCAACCCAAAAACAAGAAATATCAACATCAAAAAAAGTTGCAACACACTCTCCAACTCGCTACGTTCCAACAACCGCTTATCAAGAACGCATAGCAAACCTTCAAAGTGTCGTCGATCTGATACATGCACAACTTATCATCCCTGCACAGTATGAGACCATGTAGGAAACCACCACGGCGGGCGAGCAAATCTAATGCGATTCGCAAGTTGATTTTCGAACGTTTTGCCGAACGGTTACTATGTGTGGCGGATGCAGCCGCGATGGAAACGGAGCTTATTTATCAACTGAATCGCCACCGCGTCGCGTCGCCGATTGCTATCAACGAAGGCCCAAGTGACATCAAAACGACAACAGGCACGCAGCCGTTAGCAATCAATCGCGGCCTCAGACAAGCGGCCAGCGAGTACGCGAGTGAGATGGCGGAACTTGATTTTTTTTCTCATATTCATCCGGAAACGGGAGTGACGGCTAATTTGCGCGTCCGTCAAGCTGGTTATGAGTTGGCCAGCTGGCTTGGCGATGACGCCAACAACGTCGAACTGCTTGCTGGTGGGAACACGCTCGTCGATCCGGCCGCGGCGTTGGCTGAATTGCTAACCGTTAATGGCAACAGTGATCAAGCACGGCGTGACGCATTGCTGGGAGTCGATGAAGTATTTGCCGCTCATCAGGAAATTGGAGTCGGCATTGGCACCGGGCCTGCAAGTGCATTTGAAAACTATTGGGTGATAGAGCTTGGACATCGAGCCGCCGCTGACCGGTTTCTGACAGGTGTTGTCTACGATGATGTAAATGCCAACGGCCAATTTGACGCAGGAGAAGGCATTTCAGGAGTCGAAGTCAGATCAGGAGCGTTGATAACTCGATCTGATAACACGGGAGCTTATAGCTTACGAGTCGGCAGCGGGATTCATTACTTGGTGACCGGCGGTGCTGGCCTGAATTTGCCAATCGAACAAGCGGTAATCGTTCGCGATGACAATGTTCAAATAGATTTTGTTGCCAGCGGGGAGGCCCAAGTGAACTTCCGCTCGCGATCCCTCTGGACCGGCCCTTACAGCCACGTAGACGTCAATCAAAATGGCACCGTCGAACCACTTGATGCGTTGGCAATCATTAATCATCTAAACCGCCACGGCGCTGGCAGCCTGGAGCTTGCCAACCAGCAGGCGATACGCTCTCACATCGACACCAATGGCGACCAGCTTGCCAGTCCACTCGATGCACTCCTGGTGATCAACTACCTGAATCGACGTGTTGGCGAAGGCGAGGCAAATGCCTTCACACCAGCGCCAATGTTCTGGTTGGGCGGGCTCTGGGATGTAACAGAAGAAAGAGACCGATTGCTGAATCAGCATTGTTTCGAACCCTCTATGTCTACGCTAGCCTCTTTTGGTGATGTTTAAAATTTCATGACTCAGCATGACGATGCTTCGAGATACGGGCAAATACGCAGGTCTTCCGGCGAAATCGTTAACGATCGGCGTCATCGACGGCGCTGCTTGTATCAGCAGTTGGAGGACCGGCGAATGTTAGCCGGTGAGCCGCTAGAGCAGCTTGTCAACACGTTGGTCCCTCGCCTGCAAACCAGCGAACAACAATCCACGGCCATAGAGATCGCCCCCAATGGTGACACCTTAGTCGTCTTTAACGGACGCGGGCCATCCGACAATGATGGGATCTTCGTTCGCAGGATTCCCGAAGATAGTGCCGTGTCGACCGATCGCCGCGTTAACACGACCATTACTGGCGCACAGCAGCGACCGAACTTAGCGGTCTATGCTGGTGGCAATTATGTGATCACTTGGGATGGCCGCGGTCCTGGTGACCAGCAGGGTATATTTGCTCGTTGGTATGACGCGGACGACCAACCGTTAACTGGCGAAATCCTGATCAACCAGTAGCAACTGCAGAACTCGAACTGTATGACTAT
>CAZHTX010000205.1:0-273 GCA_964535475.1 uncultured Pirellulaceae bacterium | reverse complement strand
CCCGGCTATCAGGCCAACAGTGATGTGAGCGTTGGCTCCGATGGCAACACCATCATCGTCTGGGAGGGAACGTCAGGTAGCGCAGAACCCGAGGGGATCTTTCGACGTTGGTTTGACGCAAACGGAACCGCAATCAGCGAGCAACATCGAGTCAATGCGACCACTCCAGGGACTCAGAACTCACCGGCGGTAGTCCTCGGCCCTCAGAATCAAGCAATCGTCACTTGGAGCAGCCACGATTTAACCAACGGCCGTTGGTCCACTCGATTTGAT
>CAZHTX010000204.1:1514-9822 GCA_964535475.1 uncultured Pirellulaceae bacterium | reverse complement strand
TACGGCGTCGACTCGGCCGACCCGGCCCGTGCCGCTTACGCCCGCCAATGTTTGTTGGCTCGTCGTTTAGTCGAAAAAGGTGTTCGCTTTATCGAGTTGAGTTGCCTTACCAAAGGCATCGGAGCCGGCGGTGCGGCAAACCCTTGGGATCAACACGGGGACTTGGAACGAGGGCACGGGGCGATGGGCTACCAAGTCGATAAACCGATTGCCGGCTTGTTGACCGATTTAAGAGCCCGCGGGCTATTGGATGAAACCCTGGTCGTTTGGGCGGGCGAATTTGGACGGACGCCGTTTTCTCAGGGCAACAACGGTCGCGATCACAATCCTTTCGGTTTCAGCGTGTGGATGGCTGGAGGCGGCGTGCGTGGTGGGATGGCCTATGGAGCAACCGATGAACTGGGCTACCACGCGGTTGAGAACCCTCGCACCGTCTATGATTTATGGGCCACGGTGTTGCATTTACTGGGTGTCGATCACGAGCGATTGACGTATCGCTATGGCGGTCGCGATTTCCGACTGACCGATGTTCACGGCAACGTGATTAAGGAAATCATCGATAGCAGTGACGTGTGAGGAATGGAAGACATTGCTTTCGACGGAGCGAAAAGATACCTGCTGACGCGACGGGGGATCCAAAATCGCTACCCGACGCGTCAGAAAATTCAGTGAGGTTAGATTACTTATTTGCTCGACAACTGAAAGGGGAAATCGTTAGCTCCCCCTTCGGTAACGTCAGCGGTTAATTGCGACATGGTCGGGTTGTTGTACTTGGCGGGAATCAAGTTCTTGACCTCAAAGTCACTGGTGATCGCCGGATTATTAGCCATGTCCTCCATCATCTTTTTCGGATCATCCATCGCGGTGCCATCAGATTCCGTCTTGACGATAGCCACTTGATGCCTGCCCAGGGTTGCCCCTTCGACCGACTGCGAACCGACGGTGGTTTTCAGGGTAAATTTGCCCGCCGCATCGGTTTTACCCGAAGCAGCCAACCCAGCGGCGCTGAGAAAATTGACAGTCGCACCTTCGACCGGCGCGCCGTCGAGTGTGACTGTACCGGTAACGGGCACCGTGCCTGGTAGATCGGGGCCACAGCCGACCAAGATACAAGCGAACGGTAAGCAGAGGAGGCCGACAATAGCACGTGTTTTCATAGCAGCTTATTCGGATTTACAGGTGGTGAAGACGAACTGTGGGGAACTTTATTGATTCGCGAAGCGTTCAATGATTGCCCCCAGGGAACGGAAAGGCGGTCGGCCAAACAAGTTTGACCGACCGCCGGCGTTTATTGCGTGAGCAGTCCAAAACGAATGTCGATGCCCACAAATTGCAACCAAGGAGTTCAGTAAGAGTTAGGGAATCTGAACAGCACGGCCGTCACGACGACAGCCGAGCGCATTGTAGACCGTGTAGTCAATTGTTTCAGCCAACATGTGGACGGAACCATCGCCGAAGACAAATTGGGCACCCGCGGTGTGCTCGGATTTGAAACCTTGCGAGGTTTGCCAGTTACGCCAGCCGTTACAACCTAGACCGTTGTTGTTATCCAGCCCGAGTGGGTTAGTCGCTTGATTCCAGCCTGGTTCGCCAATCCCAACAATTGGAAAGTTGATTGGGGCGGTGGTGGCGGTCCAGAGGCTGTTAAAGTGCATCCAGCCGTTCCAGTGGTGGTCGCTCTTGTGCGGCAAAACTTCGCCCATGGCGATGACGTTGGAGAGACCATCTTGGATATCGGCAAAACGGGGCCCCCACTCACCACGACCAAACATCCCCGAGACGTTCACGCCACTACGCGAGTTGGCGTGACCAGCGGGGCCAGTGCCAAAAATGTTGCCAGGGAACAAGTTGCAAGAGCCGCCCTGAGAGGGCATCGCTTGGGCACCGATGCTGACCGCATAGTTGGACAGCGCGCGGTGATTGATGTTGGCTGGATCGCTCCATTGCCAACGGTCCATGCCGCTGTACGAAGGACAAATGTAAGTCGGCACCACCACGTGGAAACTTTTTTCCACACTGATGCCGTTAAACATGAATGAGCCGGTCTCGTTCGAGGGGACCCAGGCTTGGTATTCCGACGCGCTGGGGTTTTGCCCCGGATCGAGCAACGGAGGCTGTGCACCCGCTCGTGGAATACTGTCGTAAAGCGCCGTTTGCTCAATAAACGGCAGGAGCGCGGCCAACTGGCTGCCTTTACTGCTGGCGTTCCAGGTGTTGGGTTCGCGCGTGGTGCCCGCGTGCTGGAATCCCGAAAGCGGGAGACGGTTCGCGGTGTCGTGGTAATTGTGCAGAGACAACCCAATTTGCTTGAGATTGTTACTGCACTGCATGCGTCGTGCTGCTTCACGGGCCGCTTGGACGGCTGGCAACAGCAGCCCGACCAAAATGCCGATGATGGCAATCACCACCAGCAGCTCGACAAGTGTGAAAGCAGGCCGGCGGCCGGCTAACGATTTTCGCTGCATCATAATGACATTGCTCCAGAAGAACTAGAATCATGAACGAGCCGTGATCACGGCAAAAACAACGTTCGCGCGGGCCTGGCGGGAGGATCTCTAACGTCTAGAAAAGCGGATAACGACTGACTCCAGCGGCGTAAAACGCCCCAAGCCTTTTCGCCTTTGTAGCGGCCTGTTCGGCAGGAATCAACATTTTCTCAGAAAAATAATCGAGCGCAGTGCGAGGGATTCCCGCAAGAACGATAGATTAAGGGCGAAGAAAAACACCCTATCGCAAATTCCGCCAACGCTGCGCCGCTTTCTGCACCATTGAGGTGGGGCAGGAAAGTCCCGGCCACTTGACACCTAATTTAGACAAATTAAGGGTTATCCGTCGGCTTTCTAATCATTCTCGCGAAGCAGCATCGGAAGAATCTGTTGCTTCGGAAGGACTAGCGTCCGTTGGCGCAACTTCCGCCGGAGCAATTTCTGTTGGAGTGGGACCGGCCAGCGCTCGGTGGCGTTGTAAAGCGGCGATGAATTCGGGCTGACTCACGACTTTTCGCTCGTAATAGTCGGCCAGTTGACGATGGGTTGCTGGGTGGCTTGGCGCGAGTTCCAAGACGCTCATCAACCACATCAAACCATCTTCGGTGTTCCCGTAATTTAGATGCGCGGCGCCGATTGCGTAACGCAGTTCGATGTTGCTTGGTTCGTCGGTGAGCCGCGAAATTTGTTGATTGGCTTCGGCGGTGGCAGCAGCCGCCTCACTGGCATATTCGAAATGTTCTGTGGCCTCTTCCAGACGCCCCAAGCCGCGTAGAGCGGTCGCGTAGGCGTATCGAATTTCCCGGCGTCGCGTCCCCGCCTCAACGGCCGACTGCAAGGTATCCACGGCGGCCTGATACTCACCTCGTTCAATCAAACGATCGGCTTGTTCGACCAGCAACCGGTGATCTTCTGGAAACCGCTTTGTCGCTTGCAACAGCACTTCATCCGCTTCTTCACCACGGCCTTCATCGCGGAGGGCCTGCGCCAAACTGGCGGCTGCGCCGGCGGCGTAACGATCTTCTGCCAGGCCGATTTGCAGGTAGGGAATTGCTTCGTCCGGCTGCTTGGCTTCGGCTAATAGCTGGCCCAAGCTGATAGCGGCCAGCGGCTGCTGGGGGTCGATCTCGAGGGCTCGCCGAAACGCTTTTTCGGCTGGCTCGGTGGCTCGCTGTTCAACAAAAATCAGCCCCAGCCAAGCGTGCGGGCGGGGATCATCGGGAAAGTCTTGGATCCAAGCTTGCAGCAACGTGGTGGCGGTCTGGAAGTCACGCATCCGCACGTAACCTTGCACATACGCTTCGACCACCTCCGCTTGATTGAAGCCATCGTTGCCCAGCAAAGCGGCCAGCTGCGGCCCGGCGGTCGACATCGCCCCACTTTGAGCCGTCGTGAGCCATTGTTCCAACTCAACTTGTCCGCTGGAAACGCCCCAAATACGAGCTCGCTGCAAGTGTTTACGGGCGCTCTCGAATTCCCCCAACCGACGCTGCTGACGGGCCAGCGCGAACTCCGCTTGCGGAGCCTCCGGGTAAACCCACTTTGCCCAACCAGTCCAACGCTCCACACCGGCCGCATCGTCCGAAGAAGCGGCAATGGTTGCCAGTTGTCCCAGCCAGTTGGCGACGCGGGGACGTTGCCAAGCCGCAATGTTCAAAAGTCCGACCAGAAGCACCAGCAGCCACCAAGTTCGGACTCGCGAGCGCCGCGGTTTGTTTGTCGATTTGTCAGCCAACTTGCCCGCCCCAACGTAAGAAACCATGATAGAAAGAGTAAACCGTCTCTAGTTCGTACTATATCAGCACGAACCGGAGAGGGTATCGGTTCCTCTTCTGCGACAGGCAATCCCCGATGATTCGGCTCGCCCAGCTAATTAAACTCAGCCCCATCATGCGGCACACCCCGGTGAATAAGCTCTGCGGGACAGCGGCCAACTGGCGGCGATCCCGCACAATCTCCAGCCTGCTCCCCGCGAGTTCAAAACCAATGTCGGCTGGGACGTGGACGATTTCGATGAGCCTGTTGATGACCTGCTGGGGATGCGGCAAGCAATATCCGACCAAAGCAGAACTGCTCAAGGACACTTCGCCCGAGGCCCGCGCGGTGATCGATCCGCCGAGCGGCGACCCAATGGTCAGCACTCCGATGGTGGTTAGCGGTATTGAGCGTCCACCGATGGTACCGGCTGCCGAAGCAAAATTGCCTGCCGATGCGGCGGTGATCGGCGTGGTCGTCGATGGTCAAGCCCGCGCCTATCCACTGCAGCGACTGAGCGGCATGATGGAGCACGTGGTCAACGATTTAGTGGCTGGACGGATGGGTCAAATGCGTCCCATCAGCATCACCTACTGTGACCTAACCGACTGTGTGCGGGTGTTTACGCCGGAAGATGCCTTGAGCCAAGCTAGTTTGGAAATGGGGACGATTGGTTTGATCGAGGGTGCCCTGGGGCTTACCTACCAAGCACAGCAATTTCGTCAGACCGACCCGATCCCCGGCCTGCTAACGATCGAGCCTGTCCGCACCACTTGGCTGGAATGGCGGTTCGAACACCCCGATACCCTGGTGTATGCTGGTGTAGAGCGGAAGGACACCATGTCCAACTGACATCCCGGTCCCCCAGACACTGCTAAAATACACCAGTTTATTTTATTCTGACGCGGCGACCATTCCGCTCGCCGTCCAGCCTCGCTTCTCCCCCGCGCAACACCTCTCCAGGCCCATCGCTATGCTCGCGGCCCTTGTTCGTTCCTCAATCCGGCATAATCCCATCGCCCCTCGGCACCAACGAAAGCCTGCTCTGCGGCGGCCAGAAATCCACACAGAGCTGAGCTTGCTGCTGTTCGTCGGCCTTGGTTTCGCGGTGGGTTGTGATGGCCAGCCAAAGCCAACCGACACAACGGTTAACGATGAGCGTGCGGCCCCCGATTCATTGTTAGCGGAAGCAAAAGCAAACTCGCAAAGCTCATCGGCAGCGAGCGAGCCGGCGGATCCAACGACGCAATTACAACGGCTGCCGTTGGCGGATCAAACCGACCGCTGGAACGCACCGTTTGTTTATCAAAACGGTCAGTCCGCCAATCAATACACGATTTTAGAATCACTGGGCGGTGGTGTTGGTATGGTTGACTTTGATTTGGATGGCTGGACCGATCTGTTTTGCCCCGGCGGCGGCACCTTTGTCGACCAGACCGCGGTTGGATTTCCCAGCGAGTTGCTTCGCAACCTGGACGGCCAATCTTTGCGGATCGTGGGCCAACAAGCGGGCGGCGGCTTTCCCACAGCCCTTTACACGCATGGAGCATTTGTCGGTGACTACGACGCTGACGGATTTCCCGATGTGTTGGTCTCGGGCTACGGCGGTCTTCAGTTGTGGCGAAACCAGGGAGACGGGACTTTTCGGGAAACCGCGCAAGCGGCCGGCCTGACCGACCAATCGTGGAGCAGCGGTTGTGCCTGGGCCGATGTGAATGGCGATGGTCTGCTCGATTTGTACGTAACACACTATGTTGATTGGTCATTCGATAATCATCCTTTTTGTCGTGGTCGCACGGCGGAAGAACGTGATATCTGCCCACCGCGCGAATACACGGGCCTGCCCGATAGCTTGTACCTTGCCCGCGGCGATGGCACCTTTCAGGATGTCAGCGCGGAATGGGGCTTACAGCCCGAGGGTAAAGGTTTGGGAGTGTTGGCGGCCGATTTTGATCAAAATGGCTCCATCGACTTCTATGTTGCCAACGATACCGTCAACAATTTTTTGTTGGCTTCCGAGGGCACGGCCCCATTTCGCGAGATCGCCATGCTCAGCGGTTCAGCGGCTGATAAAGCGGGAATCCCCAACGGCAGCATGGGACTGGGGTTATTAGATTTTAACAACAGCGGTCGACCTGATATTTGGGTTACCAACTATGAACGCGAGGACTTTGCCTTATATCGCAACGAAGGCCCCGCCGCGTTTCTCCATGTCAGTGACATCGCCGGGCTGAATGTCTTGGGAGGTTTGTTTGTCGGTTTTGGGACCGTCTGCGTCGATCTCGATCTCGATGGTGACGAAGATATCTTAGTCAACAACGGGCATGTCATCCTCTATCCCTCCGCTTCGCCCCGCGCTCAATTGCCGCTCGTGCTAGAAAACAAGGCGGGCCGGTTTCAACGAGTCACCTACGAGGCGGACAACTATCTGATGCAACCGCACGAGGGACGCGGTTTGGCGGCGGGCGATCTCGATAACGATGGAGACCTCGATTTGGTATACTCCAATATCAACGCGCCCCTGGCGGTGGTTGAAAACCAAAACAACACAACGAACCATTGGTTTCAGTTGGAACTTGTCGGCCGAGCCTCGAATCGGGATGCCGTGGGGGCCGTGGCCACGATCCATTACCGCGACGAGCAAACCGCCGGCGGCGCAGCTGAAAAAACAACAACCCAACGGATGCGAATTCGTTATGGTGGTGGCAGTTATTTATCGACCAGCCAAAGAAGACTAAGCTGGGGATTGGGGGCGGCGGATATAATTGACCGCCTGGTGATCACTTGGCCCAGCGGACAAGAAACAGAATTAAACGAGCTTTCGGCAAATCAATTGCTGCGAGTTGTGGAGCCGAATCATGAATGAACCAGACTCCTTGGCGGCAACCAAAACTGGCGGAAAGCTGCCCAAATTCCTCACGATTGCCTTGTTGCTGGGCTTTGCCGGTTCGTTGGGTTGGCAATGGTGGCACGACCCGGCGCGGCACGCCGAACTGGGCATGCAAGCGCTGAACGAGGATGATCCAGCCGGAATCGCGCAAGCGGCTGAAGTTTTAGCAAACGATCCCCGCTACGAATTTCACGCTGCCTTTTTTCAAGCCGTGTTGGAATTGAAAAACGAAAAACCACAGGCCGCGTTGGAAAAGCTACGGTTGCCGATGGCGCATCCCGACTTGGAGGTGGAGTCACGGGTGTTGGCGGGCCAAGCAGCCTATGAGATGAACGCCATTGGTAACGCGAAATTGCTATGGGAAGAAGCCCTCACGCGCGATCCTTACTGCGTTCCCGCGCATCGTTGGTTGGGAGCAATGTATTTTGACCTTGGCGCGATGGATAACGCGATCTTGCATCTGCAAGCCGTCTCACGATTGGATCCCGCAGACCCTCGCCCAGACCGCTTGATGGGGCTGATTAATTATGATTATGAGCGGCCGGAGATCGCCATTCCCCATTATCAGGAAACACTCCGCCGCGATCCGAATCAGGCCAACGTGGCGAACATCTGGTTGGAATTAGCCGACTGCCACATCAAACAACGAGAGTACGCGATCGCCGTGGAACAACTCGCAAATTGCCCCCCTTCGGCTCGCAAGAGCCGTATGTTGGCGGAGTGCAAAATGAACTTGGGTGAGCTGGAAGCGGCGAAGGAGCTGGCCGCCGAAGCTTTGGCCGCGCAACCTGATGATGTCAAAACGTTGCAACTGAATGCCCAGGTCCAACTGGTTGACGGGGAATTAGCCGCGGCTGCCAGCCTGCTGCGACAAGCGGTCAAGGCCGATCCTTACAGCCACAGCGCCCGCACGCAGCTCAGCCAAGTACTGACGCGACTGGGAGAGAACGATGAATCGAAACTGCACGCCCAGCGAGCCGATGAACTGCAAATCCTCTGGCAACAATTTTCTGATTTGCAAATCGATGCCATCAATCAGATGACCAATGCCGATATTCGCTACCAGATTGGTGAACTTGCCGCCCAGCTGGGCAAACCCGAGTTGGCCGTCAGTTGGTATCGCGCCGCGTTGGCAATCAACCCCGCCATGCAACCGGCCGCCGAAGCGCTCAACGAA
>CAZHTX010000204.1:0-1414 GCA_964535475.1 uncultured Pirellulaceae bacterium | reverse complement strand
CCGCGATTGGCACCGCCCAGCGTTGGCTGGGTGGTCAATATTGTTCCATCATCACCAAGGTTGGCATTGTGGGCTGCGGGATTTACGACTTGGCAACAGCCGCTGAGTTTGGCCAAGCGATTGCGATTGCCAAGGGGACGCCAGCCCAGCCGCTGGTGCTGCCCGAGGATCTGCTGGAGGCAAAGATCGTTGGCGTAACACCGGCAGCCGCCGCAATGGGCGTGGAGCCTGGTTGCAGCGGCCGTGAGGCTGTGGAAACCATGTTACGAGCGGCTGCGAAGATAGGCGATTAATTCCGCCAGCTGAGCCGGGGTTAACTTTTCCTCAAACCCCTCCGGCATCAGCGACACCAACGAGGGTTCGACGCTTTCAATCTCGGCGACCGGGAATGTTTCATGTTTTCCGTCGGCCGTGGCCAGCTGAATCGTCCGCTCGTCCTGCGACTCGATCATCCCCACGAGCACTCGGCCATCATCCGTTAGCAGCGATACCTGGTGATACTTGGGTTCGACCGTTTCATTGGGGTCCATGATGGCTTTCACCCACTGCTCGCTGGTCCAATGGGCCAAGTTGCTGATCACCGGCCCGATCGGTTGGCCATCCTTCGCATCATGACACACGGCACAATGTTGGAGGAAAAGCTGCGCTCCCTGCTCCGTCGCTGCTCGCGGCGGCGCGTTCATCTCGGCGAGGAACTGCTGGACCACTTGCGAACGCGAGGTGGGCTGTCCCAACACGGCAATCGCTCGCGAGCGTACGACGCGGTCAAAGTTATCTCGCAGTTGGCGAATCGTGACCAAGTCGAGCGTTCGTTTGTTGATCACCCCTTGTTCGAGCGCAGCCAACAGCCGCAACACGCCCGCTTGGTGGCTGAGCAGCGCGGCAGCGGCTTGTTGACGTTCACCCAGCGTGAACCTTTCCCAGTGGCCGATCATTTGCTGGTCAATCTCGGCATCTCGCAACCGCCGGCTGGCCGCGATCACCGCCAGTCTTAAATCGGGGTCAGCATCCTCCAGCAGATTAGTGATGAGTGTTCGCCGTTGCTCGGGGGCAAACAATCCGGAACCAACCAACTGCAGCAACGCCATTCGCATTGCTGCCGGGCTGGTCGTTGCCTGCAAAGCATCGAACATTCGCTGCCGCAGCGCTAACTGCTGACTTTCCGCATGCTGGCTGACGGAGTCATCGGACGGACTGGTGGCCAAGAGGGTCAACAGCAATACGTCGTCAGGTCGAAGTTGATAGGATGCTGGCTGCCAGCTGGCAAGTTGGCTTTCGAGATAAGTCAGCCGAGCGCTCGTCGGACTCCGCCGCCAAAGCGATTGAGCGGGGGCTACCAGCTCGCTAAAGTTGCCGACCTGTTCCCAGCTTTGTCCCCGCAGTCGATCTAAGATTGCGCTGAGCACGCTCCAGG
>CAZHTX010000203.1:0-9849 GCA_964535475.1 uncultured Pirellulaceae bacterium | reverse complement strand
AAAACCGCTAACGGTTAGCCGCAATGGCGCTAGCCGCGGTTCTCGCCTTGAATCGCACGAGTCAAACCCAACAAAACGGTGGCTAGCGCCAAAACCGCTAACGGCCAAACTCCAGTGCCGCAAGTCATCAGTATGACGATGAATACTGGGTACGGGGATCATGAGTCCCCTGCCTCAAGCCGTTGAGTAATTGCTCGACTTGGCGATGCACCTGGTATGTCGTGCTGACCACAATCCCCGTTCGCAAAGTGGGGCTGGCTGCGGCTTTCGGCCGAGTCAGTCGAGCGATTACCGAGGGGCCGCCCAACGCCTCCCAAGTATCGGGAGTGATGGCTGTTTGAATAAGGGTACTAAGATCACTAACCTCTCTGGTGAAGCCGGTTCCCTCGAGCCAATAAATGCGTGTCAACGCATTGACTGGATCTTCAGCATCGTCATCGGTCGTGATCTCGATATATTCGTTACGCGGCCGCAATTCCAAATCGTAAATTGCCAAAGCGGCTTCTAACACGGTGAGTGTCGACGTGTCGCGTAATTGGATCGAGATCGGCACTTCGCGGGTCAAGCCAAGGTCCTCCAAAGCGCGGACATTAATTGAAAACTGAATACCTGTTTTGGTGGCAAGGTTATCTAACCAAAAGTCCAAAGGGACATTTACGGACTCGATTGTTATTTTCTTGGCAAAAAGGGTTTCGGTCTGGCGAATGTAGGCGTCATCCACATTGGTAAATAAACTTGCCGCGTTGCGGTTCCGGCTGATCAGTTGAGCGGTGTCGGTAACGATCCATAACGCGCCTTTGTACACGAGCGGACGGAGGCCATATGGCCGCAAGCTGTGCTTTAATTGGATTCCCAGTGGCATTTGGGAAGCTGGTAAGCGAAAAAGCTTACGTGTTGGCGGTAAACCGGGGGCCAGCGGTTCGAGAGGCAACTCCAGCGGGATATCGTTCGTCGCTGCCAAATTCTCCAGCACGCTGAGCATCGGTCCCGGTCCCACGCTGTAGCTGAGTGGCCGAGCCAAGATGGCGGCGATTCTTTCATCAGCCGCGGAGGGTGAAGCCTCTCTCTCCGCATGATACGCATCCGCCGCGTCGTATTGGAACGGTTGTCCCCAGCAGGTGGGCAACGGAAAGCAACAGAAAAACAGCAGCGCGATTTGCCAGGGAAAAGTCGGACCGTTCATAAATGCCTCCAAGATGCTGAGCCACGCGAGTGCTTTGAACCTACCCGAAAACAGTTAGCCGCTAGCTCACGGTTCCGCGGAACCGGACGCTACCGAGAGCGTCCCGCTTAAGAATCGGAACTTTCATTGGATCGCGAGGCAAGCGCCATCATAACCCGACGCGTGAGCGAGGGAGCGGCGGCGATCAAGTCGCAAGCAATCCGAATCCCTCGCTCACGCGTCGGGTTATGAAAATGCGAAGCGGGACGGTCTCTACCGCGTTCCGGCTGATTCCGTTTTGCTTGGTGACTTATGGGGAGGTGCTTAGTTCAGTGGCGATGGGTAAACAAACATGAGAAGAGGCACCCTCAGTATAGCCAGTTCGCAGGCCGGATGTGCTGACGAATTGTCCCCGCGAGCATGTTCGGCTACATCATCCCGCCGCCACCTCCTCCCCAGCCTCCACCCATACCTCCCATGCCTCCACCCATACCCGTCATGCCCCCGCTCGGCCCGGCCGCAGAGGGTGGATCGGGATTGGGATTCGGATCGACGATGCCTTCGCGGATCGCCTTTAGCAGGCTTTCAATTTCGCGATGCTCCTGGAACGGGGCTGCGACCACAATTCCCAGTCGACCGCTGGATGAATTATTGACCGGGGCGCAAGTGGCTGGACCGCCCAGCGCCTCCCAAACATCCGGTGTGACGACCGTTTGAATCATCATCAAAGCGGAATCGATCGAGCCAAAACCGGTACCATCGAGCCAATAGATTCGCGTCAGCATATTTGCAGGGTTCTGGGCCTCGTCGATCGTGGTTACCTCCACAAAGCCGTTGCGTGGCCGCAAGGCGAGATCAAGGTCCCGGAGTATCACTTGCAGCATGTCATGAATTGACACGTTCGACATTTTTATTTTTACGGGCAGGTCGTCGGTCAGCCCCATATCTTCCAGTGCTCGCATGTCTAAACGAAATTGCAAGACTTCGCTGGCATCGGGCTGGCTTGTCGAGAGCTCTGAGAGAAACTTATTCAAGGGGACCACGGCAAGGTCGAGTGATGTTTCGATCTGCAAAGCTTCCTCAACCTTGCGGACGTAGGCATCGTCAACATTGATGTATCTGGAAGTGCCGATCCCTTGCTTCGCCAAAGCGACCGTATCGGGCACGATCATGAGCGAGTCATCCCGAATGATGGTCCGCAGCATGAGCGGCCGCAGAGCATTCTTAAGACTCACCCCCAACGGCAATTTGTGGGCTTGTAATGTCAGCGATTGATCGAGAGCCAGGCTGGACATCTGAGGTTGCTGCGAGACGACCACGGGGATTTGCAATTGGCTTTCAATCGCGTTAGCCAACTCTTGCACCGAACTGGCTGAGAGCTCCGTTTCCAGTGGTTGCCTCAAAAACTCCGCAAGCTCATCTTCAAACGCGGTTGGTTCCGGCGCTCGAGGCCGTGGCGGTTGCGGAGCTTGTTGCTGCTGCATGCCGCCTCCCATGCCACCGCCTCCCATGCCACCCATACCACCACCGCCCATACCGCCCATACCACCGCCACCCATGCCGCCGGCCTGAAATAAGGTGGTCTGGGAGGAGTTCCCTTTGGCACCCGGGGTCGCGTCGCTGTTATCCTCCGAGGGCTTTACAGCGGTGGCAGGACTTGGTGATTGTCTGTTAAGCGGAACGCTCGGGCTCGGGTTGATTTGAGTGATCGTCGGCTGCTCTGGCATGGTGAGCGAGGGTTGATCAAGCAAAAGTTTCTTTGCAGCGGGTTTGCCCTGCTGAGCGGGTTTGGAACTCGCCAGTTGCTCACCCTCGGGGCCTTGGTAACTAATCCAGAGCGTCAGCATCAGCGTGCCGATAATCGCCAGAGAAGCAGATCGCATAACCACACCTACGGTTGAAGAGAAGAACAGAGTCGAGGATTGAGTGGTCGCACCGTTGGGTACGACAGGGTCGGCGGTTGGTTGGGGGGCAAACGTCTCCGGTTGCTGCGTCAGCGCCAGGTGAGTTTGCTCGACTAAGGTGGCGGTTGTTGCGGCGGTTGCTTTGCAGACACCGATGGCCGCCAGGGCACTTCCCAGGGAAACGCCCCGCAAGATTAAACGTCGCCGGAGTGCATGCCGGCCGCGTTGTAACCGTCCGCGGATGGAACCGTGGGTGCTGCCAAGTTGATCAGCAACCTCGGCGATTTGTTGGCCTTCCAAATAGTGCAGCACCAACGGGGTGCGGAGTGTTTCGGGGAGCGCGTTTAGTTCCTCATCCAATACTTGCAGTTCATGCCGTTGAGTAACGTCCGGCAGACTGTTGGCTCGTGCTGGAAGAGATTCCAAGGCCACCGGATCGCTGACATCGCGCTGCTGACGCGAACGGGCCGCCACGCGGTAGGCCGTCGCGTGCAACCAAGCTGGCAGCGTGGTTGCATCGCGGATCGAATGGGACGAGCGGGCCAAGATCATGAAAGTCACCTGAAAAGCGTCTTCGGCATCTGTGCGTTGACGACATTGACGCAGGCAAACCCCCAGCACCAGCGGCGCGTAGCGATCGACTAAAGCTCCGAGAGCTTCCGGGTTCTGGTGGTCAATCCAGTCGCGCAGCAATCGCGCATCGGTGCGTTCGTTGTCGTATATCATGAGCGTGTAAGATAAGTGCACGAGAGGGCGAAATCGGCGCGCAAAAAATAGACATTTCGAACCTATCCGAAAACTGTGAGCCGACGGCGCTAGCCGCGGGCCTTTTTTATGGTTTTCAGATGGGCTCTTAGTTTAACTCGTGCATAGGCATGCCGCAAAAGGGCTAGGTTCGCCTGGCAATGCGCCCCGCCAGGCTCTCGCATTGGCCTGCATACGAGCTGCCGAACAGGTTCAAGTGATTGAGCAGATGGTACAAAATGTACACGTCGGTGCGTTCGCGCCAGCCTTCCCGGAGTGGATAGGTTGCCTGGTAGGCTTCGTAAAATGCCGGCGGACAGCTGCCAAACAGTTCGATCATCCCAAATTCGGCTTCGCGATCGCCTTGGTAAACAGCTGGATCGATCAGCACGGGGTGGTGCTGGGGGTCGGCCAAGTAATTGCCGCTCCACAAGTCGCCATGGAGCAGGGCAGGGGGCTCTGGGGAGGTTGGCAGCAGTGAATCGAGCTGGCTGATGACTCGTTTCAAGTCGTTTCGCAACCCGGTGCTTCCTAGCTGTTGATTGACGAGACAGCGGAGTTGATAACCCAGTCGCTGCTCAGCCACAAAGTCGACCCAGCGGACTTGCCGTTTGTTGGGTTGAGGGGTGGCGCCAAGAAAATTGTCTTGGTGCCAGCCATAGCCAGGTTGCTGGGGAGGCGTTTGATGGAGCGCCGCTAACTGACTGCCAAAGGTCTCGTAGAAGGATCGGTTGGGCGCGCGGGTCACGATGAACTCGCTCAGCAAGAAAGCAACTTGCCCATCATCGCTGCTGCCGACGGCCCAGACTTGAGGCACGCGAATCTGCGCGGCAGCGGCCAAAGCGCGGAGCCCGTCCGCTTCCGCGATCAGCATCGGCAAACGGTCGGGGGTCTCGATTTTCGCAAATAATTGCTCGCCGTCATCGAGCGTCCAGCGAGAAGTTTGAGAAATACAGCCGCCACCGACCGGCGTTTGCTCTACCAACCGCCGGGTCGATCGTCCAGCTTGCCGTAAGGCGCTCGTTTGCCACATCAGATTATTGGGGTGAGAGTTTGCGAAGGCTCCCTGATTCTACGTTGTTTTTGCAACCGTTGTAACTGGGCAATGTTCGATCATGATATTGCAAGAATTGGCAATGAAGCACATGCGATTTGCTTGCTTATGAATACTGTTCGCGAGGGTAATTTTTCCCTCGTCTTCGATAGTCACCAGGGGATTCAGCACAACGTTGGTAAACCTGCCGCCCCCATCATTGGCAGTGATCATCAAGCCGGTTGCGTTGTCCGTATATTCCTTCACGACGATCTCATATTCCGAGCAGAGATGTAGGTACCATAGCATGTGGCATGCGGAAATCGAGCCGAGGAACAGTTCTTCCGGATTGTATTTCGATCTCTCGCCGCGGAATGACGGATCAGCCGATGCTAAGATTTCTCCGTATTTGGCGGATGCCGAAATTGTATGACTTCGTTGGTACGAAACGTAGTCCGAAGTCCCTTCTCCTTGGTCACCAGTCCATTCTACTTTGATACCGTATCTGTGGTGTCTCATATCCCGTTTTTCCTGTTTGAAAGGAAGGCAAATTAGGGCGATTTTCGGCCCACGAACAGGCGGGCACCCTTGACGATGAACAGGGCTGAAAGAGAACCAAACACCACGACCCGAGTCCCGTCAACATCGCCCCAGGTAACTACGGAACCATAACGAGTGGTCATTACTTGCGTGAAAAAAAACAGGAATGCTGCCGCTAAAGTGCCGACTGCCATCGCCAAAATCGAGCCGTCAATTAGGTTTGATGCTAGCCAGCACGCTGAAAAAAGCATCAATCCAGAAATGCCCACGTCGATAAAAAAGTTGATACCTAGCGCGGCGAGGTCAAACCCGCGGCCGGACTCGGTAAGTTGCTGGCCAATTAACAGCATTCCCCCGCCGATAAGCCACACGATGACGATCCAGGCCAAAGCAAATACTAGTTTCGAAATCACGATTTTGGATCGGGAAACGGGTTGATTGAACAAGAACTCAAAGGTTCGAGCGGTTCGTTCCCCACCGATCAGAAATCCGCCAAGGCAGATCAGCATTCCTTGGGAAAGCACCAAGGAGGCGACGGTGCCGAACAGCAATCCCACACCGATGATCTGAATAAGGGAATTGGAGTCGCTATTCGCATACGTCATCGAAAATGCCAGTAACACCGGCAAAAGCAAGACCGTGAGGCCGACGATAATTAGATGTAAATTGCCGCGATACTCTTTCCACAATAATGTCAAAATGGCACTCATGATTTCTGCCCCCTGACAAAATCCTTGTAAACGTCTTCGAGGCTCAAGTCCTGGATCTCAACATGGCTGATGTGTTGTTGATGGTTCAGCCTTTCAATCATGAGTGGCGAAAAATTAGAAACCGTGACAAACCACTCCCGGTTTTCGTTTCTTATTCGTACCGTGGAATCCAACTCTGGTGGCAGATGGCCTTCCTCAAGCACGAAACGAATGCGTTTCGTTTCGCTGAGAATATTTTCGGTTGGTTGATGCATCAGCAATCTTCCCTGATGAATCATTGCGATCGAATCGGACATTCTCTGTACGTCATCGATCGAGTGACTGGAGAGAATTATGGTGCAATTCCGCTCGGTTACCGTTCGCAGGACTCCGTCGAGAAACTCTTCCCTGGCAATCGGATCGAGGCCCGACATCGGCTCATCAAGTAGCAACAGTTCCGGCTCATGACTGATCGCTAACACCAGACTGAGCTTCGCCAGCATCCCTTTGGAGAGAGTTTTGATCTTCTTTGCTGGATCCAGTCGGAAGAGCTTTAGCAGTTCGGTAGAAACCGAAGCATTCCAGCGAGGATTCAGTTTCTGGCAAAACCAAACCGCCTCCGCGATCGTCATCCAACGATATATTTGGTGCGACTCCGGCACATAACCAATCCGCGAAATATGCTCGGGCTGCAGCGATTCAATCCTGGTTCCCAACACCTTAGCGGTTCCACCGCTTTGAGCCAATAAGCCGGCTAGCATCTTTAGGGTTGTGCTTTTTCCAGCACCATTCGCTCCGATCAAGCCAAGAAAGCTGCCCCGCGGGACATCAAGCGTCAGGTTATCGACAACAGTCACGCTGCCATATTGTTTCGTTAACCCCCTCAGCTTTACATCGACTGTGGATGCCGCCGACTCGATGGAGATTGTATCCCTTGCTATCGTGCTCATGCGGTTGCCTTGCCTTCGTTAGCCTTGATTGCAATGTCCAGCAGTTCTTTGATCCGTTTATTGCTGAGTCCCGAGGCCCGCGCGATGTCCACTCCGTTTTGAAAAGCATCCAGTATGGCACCTTCCGATTGCTTGGTGGCTGAGGATTCGGCTTGTTTGGCCACAACTTTGCCCAGGTTTCGCATTGAGACCAAAACCCCATTTCGCACCAATTCCTCATAGGCTCGCTGCACCGTATTGGGGTTAACCATCAAATTTACGGCAAGCTCGCGAGCCGAAGGCACCCGCTCACCCGTCTTGTAAACGCCCGCAGCAATAGCCGCCTGCATCCCCTCGACAATTTGCAGGTAAATCGGCTTGGGACTCTTTAAATCAACTTTCATTTTGGCTCACGCATTGGGAGTATGGGGGTGTTCTGAACCTCAATGGAGTCCTGGCTAGTTAGTTCAGACAATTTCTCGCGAAGTTTTTTCCCGCGAAGGCCCCTCGCAACGACTAATCCATCACGGTTGATGAGAAAGCTGTCGGGTATTCCCGCGACACCATATATCAGCCCAGCTAGGCTCGCGTCGCCTTGAAGGTCAGAAACGTTGATCCAATTCAATTGGTATTTCTCAACGGCCCGCAACCAGTTATCGCTGTCGGTATCGAGTGAGACCGCGTACACTTCGAAGTCGTCACCACGGTAGTCTGCATAGATTTCTTTCAGTTCCGGCAACTCTCGCATACAGGGAGCGCAGTTACTTGCCCAAAATTTCAATAATATAATCTTGCCGGAAACACTGGACAGTTTGACTTCTCTGCCCGTCGCGTCGGGCAACTCAAAGTCGATGAAAGCGTCTCCAACAGCCGGTTGATTGTTTAGTTCGATAAACTTGGCGATCTGCCTGCCGAAAAAGCTTGCCTGATTGGCTTGCGAAAACTTCTCGAATAGCGAGTTTGTCCTGTCTTTTCCCCAGCTTGTGGCGTAAACCGATAAGATATGAGCGCTGACGACGCTGTCTGGGTTGTCCTCGATGAATTGTGCTTCCAGTTTGTGCTTCTCGTTCCTTGGAACCCCCTTCGTCTTTTTGGTCAAGCTTTGATTCAAGTTTTCAGTGGCTGAACCGGAAATGACTGAGTCCTTGAAGTCGCTATTGGCTCCACTGAAAAACATTGGCCCACTTTCGAGCCATACGTGTCGATAGTTTGACCAATCTTTAGTGTGCAGGATTGCATACAGGGGCGAACTGGGTAGATCGAATTCAAATTGAAATTTGCCTCGACGCACAACCGCGTTGCCCAGGACGTTGTTGTTTTGCGAGTCTGACAACTGAAGCACGGTTCCATCTGCTAAATCACGAGTTGTGCCCGACAAGGAAAATTCGGCCGTCGTGGTGCTTCCGAGGCCCGCAAGCAGCATGGCGGCTGCCTGGACGCAGTTTCTCATTGTTATCATTTTATGGACCTTTCGACTTCTTTGAGCAGGACTAACATCACCCAGCCGCCACCACATTATCAGTCAGTGAGCTGGCGTTGGCCAATCCGAGTGTATTAGTGGACTAGGCAATAGGGTATTTTGTAGCAGAGGCAGTTGTCAACTGCTGGGATCAAGATTTTAGTTTTGGGGCGCGTTTTAGCAGTCGTCGGCCGCTTGGCGTTTGGCGGTGTCCCGCGATCGCGATCTTCGTTGAGCCATCGCGGCAGCCCAGCCGCAGCGGTACATCAATTCGTCCCGATCGATATGGCACGCTTGCGGGTGGAGGCGTGACAGCAGGTCTTCCAGTCGCAGCAGTTCAAACGGCAATGTAGGTAGGTCGTGGGTATCGAATTCATTTCGCATTTTCAGGTGCTCCGGTCGAGGGCGGTGTCGTGTTTCGGCAACTTTTCGCGTTTTTGAGCAAGCGGCAGGTGTGATGGCGGCTTTGTGCTAAGGCGCTTGCCGGCTGTTGCTGCAGAAACGGCTGAATACGATTAAGTGTAGGTAAGTATGCTGAGTGGTCAAATTGATAGCTTGCTTGCAATCAATCGCAAGCTTATCGTTAAGTAATTAATTTGAAACTGAATGGTCAGTTGGTCGCGGTTTGCTCGGGGGCCGTGAATGGAATTCGGTGATGACAAGGTTAGTTAATATGTTTTACAAAAAGAAAATCGCTTTTCAGACAGTTTTGTTGTTGGTTTGGGGCGGGGTGTTCTCGGTGGCATGGAGTGCTTCCAGTGCCGCCTTTCCGACTGGGCTTCAAGAATCCACGGGGAGCGAGTCGCCAGGAGGTAAAGGAGAAGGGAGAGCGGCCGATGAGCAAACACCCCAGTCAAACGCGGCAGCTCCACGGGCCACACCACGCGCCACACCACGGGCCACACCACGAGAGCAAGCGGCTGAGAGGCTAGATGTGGCTCGGCGGGAAGCGGTTAACGCACCACGCCAGCCTTTTTTTAATCATTGGCTCTGGCTGGTCGCTTTCGCAGCGATGTTATTCGTGGTCGCATATATTCCCCGCGATCCACCCGCCACGCTTGCTGAAGATTCGAGCAGCGGCCATATCTTCGGGGTGGTTCAGCGATTCGCGTTTCGGTTCACAGCCCTCTACTTTTGCCTGTTTTTCTTTCCTGCTCCGCTGACCTACATTCCCTGGTTGGGCATGCGGATTTATCCGTATTTGAAGGCTGTCGATTCAGCGATTGTGGATTGGATGGGTGAGTACGTGCTGGGTGTTGGCAGCGAGTGGGTTCCATTCAGTGGAAGTGGCGATTCAACCGAAGCCTACGTGCGGATGTTCTCGGTGTTTTCAGTGGCCGTGGGTTTCGCGATTATCTGGTCCTTGGTTGACCGCCGAAAGATTGGGCA
>CAZHTX010000202.1:0-9882 GCA_964535475.1 uncultured Pirellulaceae bacterium | reverse complement strand
AAGCCGGGACACCAGCATGCGCTGGTGTATAGCCTTTAGGCGATCCGGAGTTGCGATTGGCCGGCTAAAGCCGGGACACCAGCGTGCGCTGGGGTTTAGCCTTTGTTGCAGCAACTGACGAACAGACCAAACTATTGGCTTGGCGGTTGCTTTGCCTTAAAAAAATCTTTTAAACGTTTTAAATCTTCGTCACTCCAACCGGTGGGTTCGGTGAGTGCGTGCCAGGCGTCAATGTAATCGGCTGGTGCATACTCGTGGCCAAAGCCGGGGGGCGCGGTTCCTACGATCATGTCCGCGGCGATTTGTAACATGGTGACGATTGGAAACCAGCGCAACTCGGGGGAAACATCCGCACCGCGCGGATCTCGCATCCAAGCCGGTTCTTGCCAGGCCGACTGGAAGCTGAAAAAGACGATCGGATCACTGGCGTGTTGCAAAAAAGCTATGCGGAAATCGCCCCACTTTTCCCGCTCGAAATCTAATCGCTGTTGTGGCTCCATCAAGTCGGGCTGGTTCATAAAACGAACCACGGATCGATCGCGAAACTGGGGCAACCAAGCGGTCGATCCGGCTGTGCGTTCCGCCGTGAGACGGCTCCAAGTCTCATGCCGAAACGGCGGCCCGCTCCACAGCGCGCCTTGAAACGGATCATCGATAATATCATACAAGTCAAATGAAAGATCCGAGTTCAGCGAACCCAAGCTTAGGCCGTGCAGATACAAGAGGGGGCGAGTCGCTTTGGGTAATTTTCGCCAGTGGCCGTAGATCTCCGTAAATAGCGCCCGGGCCATCTCCGCACCATATTCCGCTTCGGTGAGCAGCGACAACGGACTATTTAAATAAGAATACTGTGCCGCCACGGTGGCAATATCACCCCGATGCAAGTACTCCACGGTATCTTGAGAGGCGGGATCGACCCAACCGGTGCCCGTGGGCGTGACGAGCAACAACACGGAGCGCTCAAAGCCGCCAACTCGAATGAGTTCATCAAGGGCGAGACGGGCGCGCTCGGCGGCCGTCTCGGCTGAGTTTAACCCCACGTACACTCGAATCGGAGCAGGTGTCGGCGCCCCCAGAAAGTCGCTCAAATCGGAGGCCGTTGGACCACTAGCAACGAAGTTTCGACCTTGGTTCCCTAGCTCCTCCCAAATGATCAATGACTCAGCACTGCCCGCTTGGTTTTCCTGATCGGGACGCGGCAGATCATCGTCCATCATGGCGTCGAGTCGCTGAAAGGAGCGATCGGCCACTTTTAAGACCGAGCGGACAAGCAACCCGTCAATCACGGTCCAAAAGATAAATACTGAAACAACAATTGCGATGATACGCGAGATACGCGCGGGAACACGCCGATCGAGGATGAGCACCAAGCGCTGAAAGACCCACTGAAAGAGCTGCGCCAGCCCCCAAACCAGCAGAAAGATCACGATTGCGATGAAGCCCACATAGATCGGCTGGACTCCGGTTGACTCGTCGAGCCCCATCCGCAGACGAATTGAATCCTGCCAACGCCCAGCTCGCCAGAGCGAGGCAATCACGGCGACGGAACAGAGGATCGCGAGCACAATGGTTACCTTCCGCGAACTGCGCGGCGACAGCAGCGGTAGATGGAGAACACGCCACAACCAAATTACCGATACGCCAATGCCGTAGCCGACTGCGAAGGTCAAACCTGACAACAAGCCTTGGATTTCAAATGGCCGAGGCAATAACGAAGGGGTCAGAGAGCACGCGAAAAAGAAGGTGCCGACGAGCAGGCCAGCACTGCTAAACAGCTTTTGCATCGCGGATATATCTCTGCTGGATTGGGGCCAGGACGAACGGCAGTAAACAAAAACCCGTGGAGCGGTTTCAGTGCCGGCCACGAAAAAACGATGCCGGCACTAAGATCCCGACTACGGTAAGGGTAACAGAAACTTGAGGCAATTTCAGCCAAGATCGGCCAGCAAGCGAATTCTCGGGAATACCCGGGAGCAACCGATACGAATGATTGACAGGCGAGGGACCGTGGGGCAAAGTGGTTGCTTAGCCGGCTTCATTTTCGCAACTCGGATCTCAGCGGGCCAACCACTCGATCTTGACTGGTCCTCCGCTGAACTGGCCCTCCAGTCCCCACCCACCCAACCACTATCGCCATGTTGATTCGAACACGCTGCAGCTTGTTGACCGCCGCGATTGCGTTGGCGATCGTGCCAGCCGCGACCACTAAATCGTCCGCCGCCGAAGCGGTGGCAAAAAATGCAACCTCGCAGCAACCCAACATCCTCTTTATCTTCTCGGACGATCATGCCGAACATGCAATTTCGGCATATGGCTCCAAGGTTAACCAGACTCCGTTTATTGACCGTCTCGCCCAAGAAGGGGCGAGATTTACCAATTCATTCGTCACTAACTCAATCTGCACACCGAGCCGTGCGACGCTGTTGACCGGCCAGTACTCACACCTCAATGGCGTACCGGTTTTCAATCGCTTTGACGGCTCTCGTGACACGGTCGCCAAGCATCTGCAAGCGGGCGGCTACCATACCGGCATGATTGGCAAGTGGCATTTAGGCTCGGATCCCACCGGTTTTGATCGCTGGATCGTGTTGCCCGGCCAAGGCTCCTACTGGAACCCCGTGTTTCTGGTGCCCGGCAAGAAGCTGACGATCGAAGGTCACTGCACTGACATTACTGGCGATTTGGGGATTGAATGGCTGGAGACTCGCCCACGGGAGAAACCTTTCTTCCTGATGGTGCACCAAAAGGCGCCCCACCGCGCGTGGCAGCCTGACGAGCGGAACAAGGCACTGTTCAAAGACAAGCAGATCCCTGAGCCCGAGACGCTTTGGGACGACTATGCGACACGGCCCGCCGCGTTGCCCGAGAATCAACAAACCGTTGCCAAGGACTTGACGCGTCGCGATCTCAAACTGGAACCTCCCGCGGAGCTTCAAGGAAGAGAACGCAATCAGTGGCTAAACGTTAAACCGACAGAGTTAGCGGTCACCCTGGAAGATGGTACGACCAAGACCTTGAGCGGGCAAGAATTGGTCAAATGGAAGTACCAACGCTATATGCAAGATTACTTGGCCTGCGTGCAGGGCGTCGATGACAACGTGGGTAAAATCCTGGACTACCTGGATCGCAGTAATTTGGCCGACAACACGATTGTGATGTATTCAGCCGACAATGGTTGGTACCTGGGCGACATGGGAATGTATGACAAACGTTTCATGTACGAACCTGGCCTGCGAGTGCCATTGTTGGCGCGCGGCCCGGGGATCAAAGCTGGCGGCACCCCCGACGCGTTTGTTGCCAACATCGATTTGGCACCGACCTTCCTCGACTTGGCCGGGCTGGAAATCCCCAGCTCCATGCAAGGCCGATCGCTGGCCCCGTTATTGCGCGGTGAGACTCCGCAGGATTGGCGAAAAAGCGTTTACTATCGTTATTACCACGACCCCGGACACCACAACACGGCAGCGCACTACGGGGTCCGCACGGCAACGCACAAGTTGATTTACTACTGGAAGAAAGACGCTTACGAGTTATTTGATCTAGCAGCCGACCCCAGCGAGCAAACCAACTTGCTCTATACCGACGGCCAGCCGTTGAGCGCTGAGGTGAGCAAATTGTTTGGTGAGTTAAAGCTCGAACTGGCGCGTCTGCAACGCGAGTTCCAAGACGACAACCAGTATGCCGACTCCAGCGATTGGCCAGCGGGTAGCGCAGATGGGCCTTTCAATGACAAGCAACCGACGGGTGTGAAATCGGTCAGCGAAGCAATCAAGTTGCTGTAAACTGGCCTGCGGTGACAATGTTATTCACCGCGTAGATAACCGGCACTGGTTTGAAAATAGCGTTGCCGGCGAGTTTCGATTTGCGTCGCTGACTCGCTCCGCTCGCGCTGGAGGTCTTCGAGGTTGGCCGAACAATAACGACAGCCAATCCGCGAGATATGAAACTCGACATACTCCTCAACCTCGGGATCGAGCACGCCGAGGAGAAATTGGCCCAGCTCGTCGCGTTGGGGGCATGAGAGTCGGTGGCGTCTCCAGATCGCGCCGAGGGAATGCATCCCAGCGTCTTGCTGGCCGCGTAGCTGGGCGAGCCGTTGGTGCAATTCGGCGTCATCGCGGAGCGCGACTTCAACGGCAGCCATTTGGTCGGGCGGCAAGGCTTCGTCGAGGAACGCTAATAAATGGGCGTCGCTAGGCATCTTGGATCAGCTCCCGTGTTGCAGAATGACTTCTTCGTAGGGCTGAATGACGACAAATCCTTCTCCGTTAAACTCCATCTGAAACGACTCACCACTGCCCCGCCCAAAGAAGGTTTTCAGTGATACGTCGGTCTTAAATTCGGGCTGCAAATTACCTGACCAGAGGATCGTAGCGTTGGGATCAGTGCGAACGGGGTGACCGGGTCGCACCATCAACGTCAACGGTTCAAAGTGGGTCGTCACGGCGACCAAGCCGGTGCCGCGAACATGCACGTTGAATAGTCCACCGGAAGCGAAGGCGGCCAATTTCTTCATCATCCTCACGTCCCAGGCGAGCGTGGGCTCGAAGGCCAACAAATCATTGCCGTTAACAAAAATCGACTCGTTATTCAGTTGCAAAATCTGGACCGTCTTGCCGGTATCGGCCAGATAGAGACGCCCTTGGCCGGTGGCTTTCATCAGCGAAGTACCTTCGCCGGAAACCGCTTTTTTCAGCAGGTTGCCGAGGCCTCTTTCCAAAATGGCTTCGCGCTCGAAGCGAATGTTGCCGACGTAGGCCACCATCGCACCCGCCTTGCTCCAGACTTCGCCATTCAGATTCACTTCGAGCATCCGATCGTTTTCCAGTTGGAAATAATCGTGCGCCGTATCGTCTTGGCGTGAGTTCTGAATAAACTCTTCGATGCTATAGCGACTCATGATAATTCCTGCACGTCACGAGCGAGGCAAAGCGAAACGTTTTGGCCACCGAAGCCGAACGAATTGTTGAGAGCATAACGAATTTCCCCCTCGCGTGCTGTGTTGGGAATGTAATCCAAATCACAGAGCGGGTCGGGGTTTTCGTAATTGATGGTGGGCGGGAGCACACTGTCGCGCATCGCCAACAAGCAGACGATCATTTCCGTGACGCCGGCGGCGGCGATTAAATGTCCCATCATGCTCTTGGTGCTGCTGACCGGTGTGGTCGCGGCATGTTCGCCGAAGACTTCCTTGCAAGCCAGCGTCTCCACCTTGTCATTGACGGTGGTGCTGGTGCCGTGGGCGTTGATGTAATCAATATCGGCTGGAGTCAGCGAAGCATCGGCAATGGCCATCCGCATTGCCGCGATGGCACCGTGTCCGTCGGGTGGGATATCGGTGATGCGATAAGCATCGGCGGTGGTTCCGTAGCCAACAATCTCTCCATAAATCGTAGCACCCCGGGCGCGGGCTCGTTCTAACTCTTCGACAATCACCATGCCTGCTCCCTCGCCCAACACAAAACCATCACGGGTGCGATCGAAGGGTCGACTCGCCTTGGTGGGATCTTCGTTGCGAGTTGAGAGCGCGGTGAGCAAGTTAAAGCCGGTAACTCCGAACGGATGAATCATGCTGTGGGTGCCGCCGGCGAGCATCACATCGGCATCACCCCGGCGGATAATTTCAGCCGCTTCGCCAACCGCTTGGCTGCTGGCCGCACAGGCTGTCAAACAATTAAAGTTAGGACCTTGGGCGTTAAATAGACCGGCCAAGTGGGCGGCTGGCATATTGGGTTCTTGCTCCAGTTCGGCAACGGGGTCAAGAATTTCCAGACCGCACTCGACAAATTTGGCAACGTCAAAATCGCCATCCCGCAGGGCGCTGGACATCATCTTTGTGAAAGCGGAAAAATCTTGGTTTCCTTCACCGCTGCCCAAATAGATGCCGAACCGCACGGGATCGTCAATGGAATCTAACACGCCGCTGTCAGAGACCGCTTGCAGCGCCGCTCCGGCAGCGAATTTGGTGTGACGGCCACGTCGTTGCCAGACCTCGGGGTCGGGAACGAAACTGGCAAGGTCCCAATTCTTGACCTCGGCGGAGATCTTGGTGGGAAAACCGCTGGCATCAAACAAGGTCGTCGGAGCCACACCACTTTGGCCCTCGCGCAGCCCTTGCCAAACAGTTTGAGCATCATGCCCCATGGGATTGATGAGACCAATTCCGGTAACGACAACGCGACGACGCGACATGGAAATCATAAGTTGCGAGAGAAAAGTATCAAACAAAAGTCACTGGTCTTGTGATGTGCCAGTGGTAACGATCGGAGTCAGCGGGTTACCGGCCTGGTCAACCGCCACTTCGAAGAACCCCATCAAACGCAACATCGTTTGCATCTGACCAGGTCCAAATAACAACTGATCGCCAAAACGATCATCGCTGAGAAAAGCGAACATCAATTGTGCTTCAGCCTGCAATTCGCCATTCAAGTGACTTGTGCAAGTCACCATCGCGCCGTCAGGCTGCATCGTATCCAAAGTGGCGTGGTAGTGGAGTTGGTCACCGGGACGCGCGGGGCGCAAAAATTCAGCCTTCGCCACTTTGGCCAACACCACACGCTCGGTGAATCCGGAAAGTTCGGAAACCAGAATTCCACCCAATTGGGCAAACCCCTCAATGATTAACGGCATGGGCAGGTACGGATGGCCCAAGCAATAATCGTCGAGCGCTTCTTCATCGAGCGCCACATTTTTGACCGCGCTTGCTTCTCGTCCTTTGACAAACGAGTTAAATCGGTCGATCCAAAACCAACGCATATCAGCTTGCTACCTTGGATTCGACGTAACGGCACATATCTTGGACTGTCAGCAGGTCGCCAAAGTCTTGGACCCGGGGATTTTGCTCGAAATTCGTCAAATTAGCCCAAGGCATCCGCCGTTTGAGTTCAGCCAACCCTTCGGCGGTGACTTTGCCATCGCTGACATACTCGCTGTTGGTCAAGATGTCCTCGGGAGAGAGTTCTTCGCGAGGAATTTGGATGTCGAACGCCTTTTCCAGCTTGAACACGATATCCAAAAAGTCGATGGACTCGGCTCCCAGATCGCCCACCAGGGTAGCCTCGGGGGTAACTTCTTCGTCATCAACACCCAACGCATCGACGAGGGCGGCTTGGACTTTCTCGAAAACTTCTTCGTGGCTGATACTCATCAGATTCTTTCCTTTTGAAATTTTTCAGGGCGTAAAAATATTGCCTAATCCGATCGTCAAGCGGACAAACCGGAAACAGTTTTGCGGTCGATTACGCGATTCGTGGGATGAAGTCAATCGACAAATCGAATGAAACGCCCCAAGCGACGCGTCGCGAACTTTTCTCTATGCTAGCGACGCCGACATGGCAGCCTTCAGCTGAGAGCCAAATAATTCGTGAAATTGCTGTTTTGTCCGTGTTCGAATGTCTTCATTGACATTAAATTGCGGCAGATCGGCGACGTTCTGCCGCTCCAAAATCAATCGCGCCGAAACGCTGGTCCGCCCCTCCTTGCAAGCCTTGACCTTGGTAACCACCTGCGGCCCATCCTCTTTGACCGTTTCGGCGATAATTTCCAAAGTCTCCCCAGGAGCGAGGAAGTCGGCAAATTTGACACTTTTCGCTTCCCGCAGCAACACCAGGGGGTAAGCAAAATCGTCGCCCGTGCGAACCATCCACATCGCCGCTTGGTAACATGCCTCCAGCATCATGACCCCCGGCATTACTGGAAAATGGGGGAAATGGTCGCGGAGATAGTCCTCCTCCGCGCGAAGTGTGCGGAGCGCGACAATGCGCTGCCCTGGCACCAATTCGGTGATCGTGTCAATTTGTCGAAATCGCATATCCATTCCTTGCCGCAGCGAGCGAGCGGGGTAGGAAGCAGTGCTTGTGTTCGCCGTCACAGACCATCCGTGAATTCGGCGCGACTCTCGCACCTTGGGATACGGCTCAGCGGCACTAGAATAGTTTCCCTGTTTTCCCCACTCAACCGCAGAAATAGGAGAAGGCGGCTTCAAACTGAGGGGCTGCCACGATTCGGAAATGAGAAAAGGGATTGCCATCTCGCCTGGAATTGCCATCGGCGCAGCCTACTGCATCGAGGCAATTTACGTAAATCCGGACCAAGCCAAGCTAAATGAGGCCGAAGTTCCGGGCGAACTCGCCCGCCTCGATGCGGCCATCGAAGCGGTTTCCGCCGATTTAAGAAAATTACAGGCTCGCGTCGATTTTCAGCTGGGAAAAGAAGCTGCCGCCGTGTTCGCTGTCCACGAATCGATTCTCCGCGACCCGGCGCTGGCCGGACGAATGCGAGAAGCGGTGCGACGTGAACGGATCAGCAGTCAAGAGGCGCTCCGCCAGTTAATGGAGGAGTACGACAAGCTGATGTCACACCACAGCGACGCCCTGCTGCGAGATCGGATCAGCGACATCCGGGACGTCGGCCAACGACTGAGCGTCTACCTCAGCGACGTGCTGCAAGGCGATCCGCCAGAACTTCGTGGACCCGTCGTGATCGTCGCGGCCGAATTATTGCCCAGCCAACTGTTCGCCCTTGGCGATCGCGAAATCTCGGCCATCGTGACTTCCACCGGCAGCCAAACCAGCCACGCGGCGATTATCGCCCGCAGCCGAGGCATCCCAGCAGTGGTCGGCGTGCGTGACATCCTCAGCCAAGTCGCCACCGGTCAAGTCGTGGTGGTCGATGGCCGCGAGGGAGTAGTGATCGTCGGCCCAGAACCCGAAACCGAAGCTGCTTATCGCAAGCTGGAACGCGAATACGTCGACCTCAAAGATCGGCTGGCGGCAAATCGTGACCTACCCGCCCAGACCGCCGATGGCCACCCGCTACGCCTGCTGGCCAATATCAATTCGCTGGCCGATGCCGAAATGGCGGTTAAAATGGGGGCCAGCGGGGTGGGGCTGTACCGCACCGAATATCTCTACCTGTTGCATCCGGATGTCCCTGACGAAGACGAACAGGCGGAGGTCTACGGCCAGATGATCGCCGCCAGCCCGCACCGCGATATCACCATCCGCACCCTCGATATCGGTGGCGATAAAGGAGTCCCCTACCTGGGACATGGAGGCCGCGAATCAAACCCCTTCATGGGTTGGCGCAGCATCCGACTCTCGTTTGAACACCCCGAGTTCTTCGCCACCCAATTGCGGGCCATCTTGAGAGCAGCCACCGCCGCTCAAGCCCAAGCCGACATCTCCCTGCGGTTGCTGTTCCCGATGATCACCAATCTGGAGGAACTGGTCTACCTACGGGCCACCGTCCGCCGCGCAGAAAGCCAACTTCGATTGCGAGGTCTGGAACCTATCGAAGTTCCCATAGGTATGATGGTAGAGGTCCCCGCCGCAGCGCTGGTTATTGACCAACTACTGGAATTTGTCGATTTTGTTTCTATCGGCTCCAATGATTTGGTGCAGTATGTGATGGCGGCCGATCGTGATAACCCCAAAGTCAACCACCTTTGCCAACCCCTTGCACCTGCCATGCTGCGTCTCATTTGGAGCGTCGTCAAAGAGTGTCGACGAGCGAACAAACCAGTCACCCTCTGCGGTGAAATGGCTGGCCAACCCGAAGCGGCCGCCTTGCTGCTGGGGATGGGGCTCGATCGGCTCAGCATGAGCCCAGCTCTGGTGCCCACGATCAAGGAACTGGCTTCCCACATCACTCAAGCTGCCGCCAGTGAATTACTGACCGAAGCGATGCAACTCCGAACCACCACCGAAGTCCGCCAACTCGCCCGCCGATTTGTCGAAGCGGTCGCGCCCAACCTCGATCCCCTGGTGGCCCGCTCGTAATGTCCACGTCGGAGCCAGCAGACGCCCAGCCTGATCAACCCGGGAATCTCCACGGCGAGAATAAGAACCTATCCGAAAACCATAAAAAAGGCCCGCGGCTAGC
>CAZHTX010000201.1:0-9922 GCA_964535475.1 uncultured Pirellulaceae bacterium | reverse complement strand
TTGTTTCAGCCGTCACGATGCCCAGGCTGAGCGAGGATGCGGGTGCGTCGCAAAATCCATTCAGCCGGGGGCCGCGTCCGTGGAATGTCGAAGCAACCACGATTTTGCCCCAAGCTGTTATGGCTGCGGAGCATTACAATCGCTTGGTGCGAATGCTGAAAAAAGGTATCGCGCCGACCGTTGAAGTTGATATCCTCACGCAGTACCACGCTGGTGAACAAAACACTTTTAACATTATCGCGGAGATCCCCGGGACGGATCTAAAACATGAGATTGTCATGTTGGGCGGCCACTTTGATTCCTGGCAAGCCGGCACCGGCGCCACGGATAATGCGGTAGGCTGCGGAGTTGCACTGGAGGCGGTGCGAATTCTGCAAGCCATTGGTGCCCAGCCCCGGAGAACAATTCGACTGGCGCTGTGGACGGGTGAAGAGCAGGGTTTGCTGGGTTCCCGCGCGTATGTGAAAGAGCATTTCGGGGAAATTGTGTACGAAGAGTCCGAGGAGACAAACGGGCGTCGCCGGCGTTCTCGCCCGACCTATCATCTGAAGCCGGAGCAAGCACGCGTTTCCGCCTATTATAATTTAGATAACGGCACCGGTGCGATCCGCGGAATCTATTTGCAAGGCAATGAACAACTCCGGAACGTTTTCAGAACTTGGCTAGAACCATTCGCCGAGCTGGGAGCATCGACCGTGTCTGCTGGCAACACCGGTGGCACGGACCATCAATCGTTTGATTCGATTGGGATTCCTGGATTCCAGTTTATTCAAGATAAAATCGAATATGATACTCGCACACACCATTCCAGCATGGATGTCTTCGAGCGTGTTCAAGAAGACGATGTCAAGCAGGCCTCGATTATCATGGCATCGTTCGTCTATCACACTGCAATGCGTGACGAGATGCTGCCGCGCAAACCATTGCCCGGACCAACAGTCCGCGTTTCTACGGACGAATAGCAACCCAGCAAGCCTGGCGGAAGCATTGGACACGAGGGCTTTGCCTCAAGCCGAATCACAATGATGCTGAAAAGCGATAAGAGGTAAGATCACGCCAGGCCTGAACACCGAACACAAGGCCTGACCCCAATCCGCGGGCGGAATTGGTTCACAGCTGTCGGCTGGGCATCTGGCGTGGGAATGGTAGGGGCTCGGCGGCCGGTGGATGACGGCCTGTTTCTTCCCGGTAACGAAGCCGCTCGCGACGTGATGCGTAATAGCGCAACCAGGTCACTTCATCATCATCGTCGAGACATCGCCAGTGGAGGAAATTGCGAGGGAGGTCGACTTTCTTTTCCCAGGCTGGCAAGATGTCGCGGTAAATAATGCTGTAGAGTTGGCTGTCATCCAAGTGGTCGGTGCATTCCAACACAATCCGCTGTTCGTACAGTTTGTAGATCACGTCCCAGAGCAGCGTGCTGAGCTGCTCGCCGTGAAGTTGATCAGGATTGGGGAGCGACAACTCGGGCTCAAACCACTTGCTAATGGGCATCGCCGGAGCTCGTTCCCAGGCCAGCATCGAAGCCAGGTATTCGTTTTCAACAGTCAACGGCATCCGGCGCTGCGCCAAACCGCTGAGCGAATCATCCACGTAGGGTTCTAATTCGTCACGCAATTGGGCATTCAGCAACAGCTGCTCGACATCATTTAGCATCGGGCGGCCAGCATCAGACATGGGCGAATCATCTCGGTAACGAATCTTGGATTGAAGACTGTGCCCCGCAGGCACACGCCATTCGTTGATGACTCGAATTTATCAGCACGTTGCCTTTCCTCAACATCGAATTGAGTCAAATTGGGCAAACGGAGCGAAATTCCTCCCCCGGGGCTCGGTGGAATCGTTACCAGCGTCACGGTTTCCCACTCTGTGGGCGGCTAAGCTCGCGATGCCGCCAAGCTCAGCTCTTGATACAACGCGACGTGGGCCGCGACCATTTTGCTGACGGTGAACTGTTCGGCGATCAAGTTGGCGGCATTGCGTCCTAGGTCGGCAGCCATTTGCGGGTGCGTCCAAACGTGCTGAGTCTGCCGAGCGAAATCGGCCGTTTCTCCTAATTGGACCAAAGCGCCCGTTTCGTCATGAACGATCAAATCCCGATTACCGGGAATATCCGACACGATGCAGGGCAAGCCCGCCTGCATGGCTTCCATCAGTGCATTACTCTGCCCCTCATAACCGCTGGCCAACCAAAACGCGTCGGCCAACGGCAACAGGCTGGCAACATCCTCGCGTTGCCCGGCAAACACCACGCGGCCAGCATTAGACACGGCGTCGCGAAATCGTTGCAGCTCACCCCGCTGCGGCCCGTCACCGATGATGATTAAGGTGGTATCGTCTCCCCGCAACGTATTCATCATCTCAGCCGCCCAGATCAAATCACGGTAACGTTTTTGCGGCCACAAGCGGCCCACGGCGATGATCCATTTACGGCTCGCATCGATGCCCAAGCTGGCTGCCAATTGGTCGCGGGTTATCGCGGGCCGAGCGAGCGAGTCAGGAATTGCGTTGGGGATCACGCGAAACAGTTCTGAGGGAATTCCCCGTTGGCGATAGAAATCGACAACCCCCGAACTGTTAGTCGTGATCGCTTGGCTGCACCGTGCCAAGCGTCGATCAATGACGGCGTGCCGCCAAGTCTTCCAGAGGTCGACGCAGCGTTCCGAACCGATGATCACCGGCACTCCGGCGGCACGGGCCGCTTGCCGCCCATAACTGTTGGCGGCAAACAAAAAAGTGTGCACGACGTCGGGAGCCAGATCCCGCAATTTTCGTTTCAAGCGAAAATACGCGGTCGGGTCAAACTTTCCCCGCTTGCCAATCAACGTCGTCGGCACACCGGCCTCGGCAAGCTCTGTCATCCGCGCCCCGCCAGCAGTTAACAAGACGACATGCACGTCTACCTGCTGCCGCAACAGCCCGGCCGCCAACAGGCAGACTTGGCGTTCCGCTCCGCCCCGGTCCATGGTGGGAATGATTAACACGATGCGCTGGTTCGCCCGCGCGGTTGCTGACTCACTCATGCCGTGCTCTCCGCCGCCGAACCGTTATCGTCAGCTTCGAACACCGGCGTGAGTTGCCGAAAGCGCCGCAGCAGCGCATCAATCTGCTGTTCCCGAGGTTGCGATTGCCGCAAGCTCGCACGTAGTGCCAGAGCGCGCTGTTCGGCTTGCTCATAGTCGTTCAAAATCGAGCTCAACGCATCAGTGAGAGTGGCTGGATTCTCCGCTTCAAACCATTGCAACTCGGTTGCGTGCCCTCCATAGCGGGCCTGCGTCTCAACCGTATTGACGATCGCCATTGGCAACCCGGCGGCAATCGCCAGCGGTAGCCGATGTTCCAACCCATCCGCTGCAGTGGGAACGACGTAGGCATCGCTGGCGTGCAACAATTCATCAACATGCCCAAAGCAGCCCGGCATGGCAACACGGTGCCGAATCCCAGCCTCTGAAAGCTTGCGGTGCAAGAGCTCGCGCTGGGGTCCATCTCCGACAAACCAAACTCGCAAATCGTCGTCTTGCTCTATCAGCGGCACAATCCCCGCAGCCACATCCAACAAGCCAGATCGCTCATGCATGTCGGCCACCACCAATACCACGCGGCCGCCCGACGGTACCAACAAATCGTGGTTGATCGCCTGCAGCGCCGCACGGGCAGCCAATTGCCGTTCACTGCTGCGACGTATCACTTCTGGGATGCCATCGTCGCTGCGAAGCACTTGCTCTCGCTTTGCCCCGCTGGAGACCAACCCACGAGCCGCGGCGGCATCGGGAGCCAGCATCACGGACGCTCGGAGACAATCTTGAAAGGTGCGACGATTGCCGCGCGACTGTCCAGCCCAAGCCACATCAGACAAAGCTCCGACTCCGCCGCAACGAACCACGGCCGCGCGACCCGAACGCACCGCCGCATCAACCACCGCAGCACCCTCTTCACGCATGTTGTCTGCGTACAAGACATCAAAGCGAGGTGCCTGCTCGCGCAACCAACGCGTCAAGCCCCTCACGTATAGCGCTGCGGACCAATCTCCCCGCGGCGCAGCGACAGGACGCACCACTTCGAATTCGCGAAAACTTAACTCGCTCGGCCAAGAAGCAGCAAACCGCGCCGCCATCAAAGTGGGACGCACGCCCCGTTGTCGCAAGCCCTCGGCCAAACTAGCCAACCGACCCGCCGCATCATTCGAGTGCGGCCAAAAACTACGCGTAACGAGCAGGACCGCTAACTCATGGTGCGACATGCGAAGAGTTTCCACGCCCGCTTCAGCCATCATGAGCTTCGGTCAGAAAAGCTCGCGTCTCTACCGGAGTGCGCTCTAAATCGTGCGGCTCCAAGACGGCCAAAAACGGCAAGTTGCGATAATGATCTTGATAGTCCAACCCATAGCCAACCACAAATTCATCCGGGATCGGAAACGCTACAAAGTCGGGACGCAAAGTAATATCAGTTGGACGTTGCTTGTGCAACAACACGGCCGTCCGCACCGAACGTGCTCCCAATTCACCCACCCGATCAACCAAAGACGCCAAGGTTTTTCCGGTGTCAAAGATGTCATCGACCAACAGTACATCACGTCCCCGAATATCGATCAACATTTGCGTCTCGACGGTCAACTCCCCGCTAGACGTCCCCCCGCGGTAACTGCTGGCACCAATCACGCCCACCCGCAACGGCATTTCCAATTGGCGGATTAAGTCAGCCAACAGCACCAGAGCGCCCGTCATCACGGCCACCACTGTCAACGGCTCAGCACCATAGCACTGCCGAATCTCAACGGCCAACTGGGAGACCCCTTGCCGCAGTTCTTGTTCCGAAAGTAAGACTTTCATAAGTTCCCTCAACGTTCGCAGCCCAGCAAAACTCCCCGCTGAGGCGTCGTGATTGCTAGCTTGTTCCTAGAAGATTTGCATCAACAAAAGTTGATCTGCGGAGCTCCGCCAGCCCCCAACGTAATGTACCAACTCTCGGCTCGCCCAACAGCTAGTGGCTAGGGGCTAGGGGCTAGGGGCTAGGGGCTAGGGGCTAGTGGCTAGGGGCTAGGGGCCCGCCGGATTGCTTCAGCTGGCGGCTGGATGCTGCTGCGTGAAGTGGGCGAATTCCTCCAATTGACGCTGGGCGGCCCGGCTGTCGATCGTTTCAGCCGCCAACTGGGCACCCGACAGCAAATCTCCCGTGCGGCCGACCAGCCAAAAGGCAACCGCCGCATTGGCGACGACCATATCGCGGCAGGGGCCCGGTGTGCCGGCAAAAATGACTCGAATAATCCGCGCGCTGTGTTGCGGATCGACCGCTTGCAACGCTTCGACTCCAGCCGGTTCCAATCCAAACGTCTCCGCCGTCCACTGGTGCGTGATCAATTGACCAGTCCCAGCGACTTCGATCGCCGTGGTGACCCCGTCGAGCGACACCTCATCTTGCCCGTCACCGCCGCGCACGACTACCGACCGCCGCGTTCCCAAGCTTTGCAAGGCCGCGGCCAATACCTGCTGCTTGGCTTCCCGACCGGTGCCCAACAATTGATGCGTTGCCCCAGCCGGATTGCAGAGCGGACCGAGCAAATTGAACATGGTCGGTGACGAAATCGCTTTGCGAATCGCCGCCGCGTGTCGCATGGCGGGATGCAGACGGGGCGCAAAGCAGAAGCAGAGTCGCAGTTCCCGCAACGATTGCTCGACGACACCCCTGTCTGACTCGATCTGCACACCCAGCTCGGCCAAAACGTCGGCCGACCCCGAGCGGCTGGTCGCTTTGCGATTACCATGTTTGGCGACCGGCACGCCCGCCGCGGAAACAACAATCGCCGCAGCGGTGCTGATGTTGAAGGTGCCGGAGCGACTGCCGCCGGTGCCGCAGGTATCGAGCAGGCAGTCCTCGAAGGAAGCTTGCTCTCCGCCAACAGCTTGTGAACCAGCCGCCGCGGGCATAGGGTTTGCTTCAGCGGTGGCAGCTTGATTCGCCGGAGGGAGCACGCGAATCGGCGTCATATGTTGCCGCATGGCTGTCGCCGCGCCGACCAATTCGGCTGCCGTTTCGCCTTTTTCCGCCAGAGCGATTAAGAGCCGCCGGACGAGTTCAAAATCTGACGAATCGGCGGCGATCTTGCCCGCTAACAATTCGCCGATGAGCGCCGCCGTAGTCGACTCGGAAAGGTCTTTTCCGGCTTCAACCACTTCGAGTGCAGAGACAAAATCGGCCATTCGGTCTTTCCAAGTATTGAGGGCGCTGGGTGCTTTGTTGTCTGCACAGCCGGAGGCAAACCAGTTTGGCATAGACACCACGGCGATTTTTGGGCAATTTTAACGTCAGCGTGCTCGGCTGCTACACCCGCTCGTTACGTTTTCCAGTCTCCGGTCCAGGCTGATCGGTCTTTCCTCATCTTTGCAATCACCCTAGAATCGGTCCATGAGCAGGAAAATTATTATCGACTGTGATCCGGGCATCGACGACGCGGTGGCAATTTGTATTGCCCTGTTTGATCCACGGGTGGAGGTGTTGGGTTTGACAGCGACCGCCGGTCGGGTCGACGCGGACCAGGCGACGACCAATCTGCAAGCCATTTTGACAACGCTTGATCCAGCCAAATACCCGCGGATCGGCGCCGCCCAACCGATCGACAACGCGCCGGTCGAAGACGACTTGGAATTGCACGGTCCGGACGGATTAGCCGGGTTTAACTTCGAGGCCGACAACCGTCAGCATCGCCAAGCCAGCGATAAAGTTATCAGCGAAATTTTGCGGCAACATCCTGGTCAAGTCACGTTGGTTTGCCTTGGTCCGCTGACGAACGTCGCGCGTGCTTTTCAACGCGACCCGGGACTGGAAGAAATCGTCGATCGGGTGATTATCAGCGGCGGCGCCGTGGCTCGTGGCGGCAACGTCACGCCCGCTTCCGAATTAAACATGTACTTCGATCCCGACGCGGCTCGCGCCGTGTTTCACTCGGCCACCACCAAGAGCCTGGTGCCGCTGGATGTCACCGAAGAGGTTCTGTTTGGCCTCGATCTGATCGAAAAACTCCCCGCTCGTTATTCCCGCGCCGGCGGATTGCTGCATCGCCTGCTGCCGTTCATGTTCCGCTCGCAGCATCAACGCTTGGGCCGTGAACTGATTCCTCTTTACGATGCCGTCACGATCATCGCCGCGCTCGAACCCGAGTTGTTTCAGTGGACTGAAATGGCGGGCGATGTGGAAACGCAAGGGTTAATTACCCGCGGGGCCACGATTTTTGATCGTCGCTATCGGCGTGGTTGGCAATTCAACATGGAAGTCGCCACCGAAGTCGATTTCGCGGAAATCAGTTCGCAAATCATCCGAGGTCTGCGGTACGCCGGTCAGTGTACTTAAAACCGGCCTGCTGAAGTCCGTGGCGGTTAACGCTCCAGCAGGGGCGTCTCTTGCACCAGCCGCTTGTGCTTCCAGTGCCCCTGCAGATAGCGAATGATCATCAGCAGCGCAAGCATCCAAATCCAACCGGTGATCACATACCACCAGTAAAGCAGGCCACCGCTGGTTGGCTCGAACAACAGCCCGACCGCAAGCGCCACGGCGGAGGCCGTTCCGGTCGCGACGAGCACGTACCAGGTATCTCCCGCACCGCGCAGCACGCCGGCCAGCACCAACTGGATCCCATCGAACAAAATGTAGGCTGCGACGAAGCCCAGTAGTCCGACTGCGGTGTCGATTGCCAACGTCAATTGCTCAGCAGATTCAGCAGCCGCTTGGCTGGTCGGTCCTTCACCGGCAACCGCCGTGTGCTCGTAAAATGACATCACAAAGTGTGGGGCCGAGACATACAGGATGGCCCAGCTGGCGGAATACACCATGGCAATCAATAACGTCGTGTGAGCCGCCCGCACGGCAATTTTGGCTCCCGATCGCGTCAGGTGCTGGCCGACCACCACCGAAGCGGCGATCGAAACACCGATCAACGGCACAAAGGCGATCATGTTGAAATTGATGGCCATCGTGGTGGCTTGCAACGGCATGCTGCCCAGCTGACCAATTTGCAACACGATTACCGTGAACGCGCCCGCTTCGGCCAGATGCTGAAGCCCGGCGGGAAAACCAAAGAACAACAAACGGCGCCCCATCACCCAGTCGAAGGTGAAACCAGCGAACAACTGGTACTGCTCACGAAAGCGCGGCCGCAACAATAGATAGCCATACGCGACCGCTTTAAACCAAAAACTGACCACGCTGGCCACCGCCGCTCCAGCAATACCCATGGCCGGAAGCGGGCCCCAGCCAAAAATCAGCGGGATGTCGAGCAACAAATTTAAAATCGCGGCCGCCACGTTGATCCACATCACAGTCATCGTGCGGTGAGTTCCGCTGAAGAACCCGCTCAACGAGGCTTCCAAAACTCCCGCCACCGCGCCGATCATCAACACCCGGAGATAGACCGTCTCCAGTTCCAGCAGCGCGGGTGATTGCCCCGTCCAGCGAAATAGCTGGGGAGCAAAATAAGCAGCCAGTATCCAAGCCGGTATGGTGGCAAAACTGAGAAACACCGTCTGCCATAGAAATCGCCCGACTTGGTCCGCCCGGTTGGCTCCGATGTACTGGGCAACAAACGCTCCCGACATCGAGGCGATCCCCAGCGGCAAGCAAATCAATGCCCAAAACAAGTTGCCCGCCGCCATCGCGGCACTCATCGAATCACCATCGTAACGCAACAACAGCGTACGATCGGCAAACAGCACCAGCGATAAACAACCGGAGCTGACCATCAATGGAAAAGCCACGCGAAGGACTTCGCCGATGCCCCCGGGGCCGCGTGGCCAAGCGGGTAATTTACGTTCCGCATCCGCGTCAGGGGCGGGCGAGACCGCTGGCGCAGAAGGCTGCGTCAGGGACAGAGCATCGGTGGCGTTCAACAAGGTGTCCCGAAATTAAACGGATCAGCGGCGGACAAAATCTAGCAACCCCAAGGCGGCAACCGCGCCGGTTGCCATCCCGCCCAAGTGGGCCAGATTCGCAATACCTGCCCCGATCGGGATACCTGGAATCATCGACAACACGACAAACCCCAGCACAAAAGCCACGTTGAGAGGAGGGACACGGAAAGGGACGGAAGGTTCGATCATGGGACGCAGCCAGAGGAACACGAACAATGCCAGCGCGCCTCCCGAAGCGCCGATCACGTGGGGCGATGCGCCGAGAAATTCCGGGCCATAGGCTTGTGCTAAATTTCCGACCACGCCTCCCAACAAAAACAGCGAGCAGAAAAAGAGGGGACCAAACAGCACTTCCAAGGTCCTGCCGGCGAAGTAGACAATCAAGCAATTAAACAGCAGGTGCATCGGGTTGGCGTGCAGGAAGATCGGCGTGATCAACCGCCAAACTTGTCCTTCCAAGACATATTTCATCGGACCCGCGTCGTGATCTTTGGTGTAGCGGGGAACCAGCGTCAAGGCGTTGAAAATCCGGATCGAGGTGGGCAATTCGTCAAACGACTTAATCGCTCGCGGACCACCCCGCATGTTGCCAAAACTGGTCACGATCGAGAGCACGACGCAAGCCGCAATCACGCCGACGGTAAACCGGGCCGGTTTGCTGAAGCCGCCGAAACCAGCCGGTGACCCCTTGGCCTGGAAGGGCTTGTGCAGCTTGGCCCGCTCCCGCAGTTCGTTCAACCGTTCGCGGCGCATCTGCTCCGCCCGTTCTTTCACGTCGAACTTTTCTGCCTCCGGGTGCTCGCGAAAATCTCGCAAAGCCTCGCGGGCTACGGTCAATCGATCTTCATCACGGACCCAAACATCGAACACCGGCGAATCGCCATCGGAGGCGGCTTCGACGTTGGTCGCAATCCCCTGGGTGTACAGGTACTCGGCAAACTTTTCCGCTTGCCCTTGCGTGAGATCTCCGCCAATTCGTCGCATAAAATTACTCCACGCCACCGCTGAGTTGACGTTGTGCCGCT
>CAZHTX010000200.1:0-9929 GCA_964535475.1 uncultured Pirellulaceae bacterium | reverse complement strand
GTGGTCGCGCCGATGCCTGATTGCGATGGCTTTCCATCCACGATAGAATCGGTCCGCCTGAGTGGAGGTTAGGGTGCCGGCGAGGATCCGCCCGAACGCCGTGCCGAGCTAAACGTCGAGGGATTGCCGGTGCAGATGTTTGTGTCGCCGTGGCAGCGGGCGCCCTTTCCCGAGAGTCTCTCATGAGCTTACAGACAAATCCGCAACTGGAGCTTGCCTTCGACTACGTCCGCGAGACGTCGACGAACATTTTCTTGACCGGCAAAGCCGGGAGTGGCAAGACGACCTTTCTGCGGCAAGTGAAGGACGATCGCTGCAAGCGAATGGCCGTCGTGGCTCCGACTGGAGTCGCCGCCATCAATGCGGGTGGAATGACGATCCACTCTCTCTTCCAGCTCCCTTTCGGATTGCACCTTCCCAATGTGAATCGTCGCGAGGAGCCAACCAGGCTCTCACGCGAAAAACGGAATTTGATCCGCTCCCTTGAGCTGTTGGTCATCGACGAAATCAGCATGGTGCGAGCCGACCTCTTGGATGCCGTCGATTGTGCTCTGCGGAAGTTTCGAGGTGACGACCGGCCCTTTGGCAATGTCCAACTGTTGATGATTGGCGACTTGCACCAATTGCCCCCGGTCGTCAAGCAGGATGATTGGGAAGCGATCAATCAGCATTACGGCACGCCCTATTTTTTTGGCAGCTTGGCGCTCAAGAAAACCAATTACGTTTCCATTGAACTGAAACACATCTATCGTCAATCTGACGCAACCTTTATCGAGTTACTGAATAAGGTGCGCGACAATCGGTTAGATGAAGCCACCCTGCGAACGCTCAATAGTCGCTATGTGCCCGACTTTCGACCACCACCACAGGAGTCCTACATTACGCTGACCGCCACGAACGCGGCGGCGCTCCAAATTAATACGCGAAACCTGGCGAAATTGCCGAGCGAATCGCATCGTTTCACAGCCCAAATCGTAGGCGATTTCCCCGCCCATGCGTATCCGACCGAAGAACATCTGGAGCTTAAACTCGATGCCCAAGTGATGTTCATCAAGAATGACACGCAACCTGAGAAACGCTACTTCAACGGCAAGATCGGCCGGATTGTGGAAATCGATGAGGAAACGATCGTTGTGCGTTGCGAAGAAAGTGGCCGCGAGATCTTGGTATCGCCCGCTGAATGGACGAACGTAAAATACACATTGAATGAGACCACCAAGGAAGTTGAAGAGCAAGTGCTCGGCCAGTTTGTTCAGTATCCGCTCAAGCTGGCATGGGCGATCACGATCCATAAGAGCCAGGGCCTAACATTCGAGCGGGCGATCATTGATGCCCAGGCCGCCTTTGCGCATGGGCAAGTGTACGTCGCGCTCAGCCGTTGCAAGAGTTTCGAGGGGATTGTGTTGAGGTCGAGAATAGATTTTTCGAGCGTCAAGACCGACCCCGTTGTCCAGCATTACAGCGTTGAAGCGGAGCGTAACGCGCCGTCAGATAACGAGGTGCAACAAGCCAAGCGAAATTACCAGCAACGACTGATCGAAGAATTATTCAGCTTCCAAGCGATCGAGGATAGCTTGAGCCGCTTGCGACGAATTTACCGAGAGCACCAAAGTTCGCTCAGCGCCGAAGCGTCGGATCAGGTCAGCGCCTTGGTGAGGCACTCGTATGAAACCTGCTCGCTGATCGCCAATAAGTTCAACCCGCAGCTGCTAGCCTACTTTCAGGAGGCCGAGTTACCCCAGTCGAATCCCAGGCTTTGCCAGCGAATCATTAAGGCGTGCGACTACTTTACTACGCAGCTCACCGCTTTGACCCAAGAGACCGATGCCATCCCCAAGCTCACCGATAACCAGGCGGTGCATAAATTGATTTCTTCACAATGTGAACAACTGCAAAGATTGTTGTTCGTCAAAAGGGCTAGCTTCGCTGCCTGTGAGCAAGGCTTTTCGACCTTGGCATATAAGCGAGCTCAGTTCGATGCGGAGCTTGACTTCACGAGCAAGCACGCCAATCAAGCACCGCCAGACGTCGTGCCCGCCGGCGTTCCTCACCCCGAACTTTATGCTCAACTGTTGCGGTACCGCCAAACGATGGCGGACAAGCAGGATATTTCACCACGAGCCGTGTTGCCGCGTGAATCGCTACGACAGTTGGTTATCCTACTGCCAACAAATCAAAGAGCTATTCAGAAAATCCATGGGATCGCTCGCAAGCGTCTCGAACGTTATGGCAACGACATCGAGGTGATGATACGCGAGTATTGTGAAGCGAATCAGATTTCGCTCGATGGGTTCGCCGATGAGGGGCGGTCGCAGCGGGGCGATTGCTCAAGCACCAAGCAGGTCACCATCACGATGTTCGAAGCTGGCAAGACGACTGCGCAAATTGCCCAAGAGCGAGGGCTGCAAGTAAGTACGATTTATGGGCACTTGGCGCACTTTGTCGAGGAGAACGAACTTGACGTTCAGCGGATCATGGAGCAATCCAAGGTCGACGAAATCGCCGAATTTTTCTCAGCCAATCCTGCTGCGCTGTTGGGAGAGGCGAAGACCCATTTCGGATCAAAGTATGAATATGGCGAACTGAGACTAGCCCTCAGCCATGTGCGAAGCGGGCAAAGTTAAGCCCGCAATGGGGTTAACCGAAGAGTGGAAAATGTAAGTCAGGCAACTCAAAACGGGATGGAAGCTTCCTTCCACCCCGTTTCTCAGACGAATGATTTTTATTGAAGAATCAACCCACAGTCGAACCTAGCATTCTTTCGCCGTAGAACTGCGACGACGACGGTAGATACCCATGCCCAGTCCGGCGAGCCCGAGCACGGCAAATGAACCAGGCTCTGGCACGGCGGTTAAAGAAGAAACACTACCAGTCCCAAACGTGATATCGCCGGGGCCGAAGCTGGTGTCACCATCGGAGATACCTTGCGAGCCAAAATCAAAGGAGAGGCCGGTGGTACCCACGCCAGTGGCTTGGAATTGAACTTCACTGAAGAGCGTGAAAGTCCCCAGATCGCCGGTGCTGATCCCTTCCCCATTCAACCCGATCAGAGCCAATCCAAGGCCATCGTCGACCAAGTCACCAAGATCGCCCGAATCGGTAGTGAACCAGCGATCACCTTCGGGATCAAAAACTTCGTGCGAAGTAGCCTGAAGAATGGCTGCATCGCTACTGAGGATATCGATGCTGATTCCCGCTAGCGTCTGCCCCGGTTCGGTGGAAACCCAGACAAACATGGAGCTGCTAGTGCCATTATTCATGACCAAATCACTACCAGCAAACGCGTCTGTCGCACTCGTGCTGAAAACGATATCGGCACGCGCCGAAGTCGCTACCAAGCAGAGTGTCACAACTGCAAAAACTGTCCGCAAATTCATTGTTGAAAACTTTCGAAAGGTGAATAAAAAACCAAGTTGATTAACAGCGACAGGCCCATTTAGCACGTCGCCTAGCAGCGAGTTGCCCTAGTTACCCAGGATGGCGTTAACAAAGCCATTGAGGTCCCCGAAGTTCACCAAGCCGTCTTCGTTAACGTCCATTTCCAAGCTGTAGGTGCCGGTCAAAATCGCGCTGACCCCAGCGTTCACATCAGCAAAGTTCGCGTCCCCATCTCCATTGGCATCACCAATCACAAAGCCTTGTGCAGTGGCATCGATGCGAATGTTGTCAACCGCGAACCACCAGTCGTTGTCGGCATCAAGGCAGCCGATTCGCAGCAACATGGTATTGCTGTCAGGAACGTTGCCATCGGCGAAGAAATCATTGACAACGATTGTCTGCGGCCCAGTGCTGAAGGTGCGAACCACTTCACCGCTCTCAATCACGAGCGGATCACCACCGCTGTTCTGAAAGTCCAGATAGGGCAGGAACTCGGCTTGCAAAGCTGGATCGGCCAAATTACTTGCATCAAGCTCAAAAATCCGCGTCCAGCTATCGCCACCGTCGAACGAGATTTCAATCACGTTGACTTGAGGTTCTTCAACACGAATTTCCCACTCCAGTTCTACCGACACGGAATCGTTATCAAACGCCTTCATGTCATATAACTTTTGCGCGAATGAATTGAATCGTGGTTCGTCCAACCCGGGAGCATTCTCGTCGGACCCTGGGACCCGATTATCAAAGGCTTGATCAGGATCAAAGACGAGGACCGAATTTCGCATTCCAAAGAACGAATCTCGGAACATCGTGCGTCGCTGGCCCCAGCCTGAGTTCACATCGATTTCATCCGCTGCAGTTGGATTGCTGCCATCGGTTTGATAGCTCCAGGAGAAAGCATCCAAGACAGCACCGCCGTTGTATGCACCTTCAAGGCTCTCGAAGTACATCCTCTTTTCTGGAGAGTCCGCTGGTCCATCGTTGATAATCTCCCAGCCAACGCTGCTCAAATCGCCGATCCAGTCGGTTCCATCACTGGGGTCAAATGGTGGCAGAGGATCGGGGCTGGTGGGAGCACCATTAACGTCGTAATTAAAGGCGACGAGCGAATCAGCCAAGTCCTCAAAATCTTCGAAGGCAATGACGCCATTGAGATCGGTCAAGCCGACGTTGTCGACAGCAAACCACCAGTTGTTTCCAGAATTAATGCAGCCAAAACGGACTTGCATCTCTGTGGCCCCTGCCGCCGGAGTAAAATCCCCGTTTGCAGCGGAGAACTCTCCAGATTCAGCGGGATCCGCAAAAGTTCCGAAGGGTACGTTGCTACCGGGATCAGTCACCGTCATGGTCAACAAGTTTTGCCAAGTCACCCCGCCATCAAACGTGACGTCCACAACCCCACTCTGATTCCCATCAGTGATAAAATCAAAATCAAACGACAGCACTAACGAATTGAGATCCGCAGTGGATACATCATACGCCCTGGTGACGTAAGAATTGTACAGATTGGGATCGATTTGTGTGTTGTCATCCGCCTCATCAGGATCAGCCACCAAGACCGTGTTGCGATATTGGACACCATCAATAATCGGTTCGCCGAAATAGCAACGATCACGGCCGGCTTGGACTCCAGCGTGGGCAATCCAAGAAGTCACATCCATCAGCGACCAGCCGTCAAACTCGCCTGGCATATCGGTGTTGTCATAAAGATTTCCCGAATTATCCAGCGTCCAGCCCGCGGGGAAATCTTTCGACCAATCGGTACCATCGGCCCAAGGTGGAATTCCACCTGGCTTGAAATATTGGTCATTCAGATCAAAAGGCAGCATGAGCGGCCCGAGTGTCTCAAAGTCGTCGTATGCCACTTCGTCCGACGTGGCTGTTGTCGAACTCAGCGCGGACGCCCCCACGATCGCGGCGAGCGCTACCGTGAGTCGCAGTCGACGCCTCAAACGCCCGCTGAGAGAAGCCCCATTTTCCTGTCTAGTCATGTCGTATAAATCCCGTGTTACAGTGAAAACGTTGTTAACCTTACGCAATTACAAAGACGAACTGGCTTTGCACATGCCGAACAGCTTTACATTCCTTTACCAACATTAAGAGAAGCCCATAATAAGATTTTGATAAACAAAAGCTTTATTGAGGCAGCTGCACGACTTCTCCATTCCCGCGCGTGCCAACCGCGCTGAAAGTTGCCAGATCGATGGTGTCCGCTAGAAAGCGAACCGAACCATCGCCCAGGCAAAACTGCGCCCCGGCCGGGTGGCGACTCCCAAAGCTGACTTCATAAGCTGCCCATTCAATGCTGCCGTCTGTAACCCGCGCGCCAACGGGCTTCGGATAATTAATCCTCACCGCAGTCGAACCGCCCTGTTCCGACCAGTCAGTCCCCTCCCAGTTGTCGAAATCATCGCCACCGACGGCCCAGTGATCTTTGCGACCGGTGTTGGGATTCTCTTGGGTAGCGGCAATTGCGGCTAAGTTTGGATCGGGCTCGGCTTCGCCATACATCAAAGTGTTAGAAAGCCCATCAGTTACGCTGGCAAAGTTGGTCGCCCCACCCATGCCACCCTGGACGATCCTGGCAGCTTCGGGGGGACGCGTGATGATCATGCCATCGAGCTCAGAGTGGTGCAGCGTGATGTTTCCCGACCAAGTGCCGCGGTTCTGGCGACCCCATCCCCAAGCTGGCTTCCAATCATTGGGCTGAATTCCAGTCACGACAGCCAAATAGTTGGCCGGTACGCGAGCCGCGACGAACCAGGGCGGGCTATAAGTTGAGGCGTCAAACACTCTTTCCGGTGCCGTTGACGAAGGGCAACGAAACACCGACATTTGCACCTCAGAGGCGGCAATTTGGCGAATCCAAGCGTTGGGATCATTGAGACTAGGATTACTAACAGCGGCCGAAGAAGCCCAGTTAGTTTCCCCGAATGTGAGCGCCCGGTAGAGGTTGTCTTGCTCCATGAATGGCAAGATAAAACCACTCCAATGGCCGCCCTCCTGGGCTTCACCGAGCATTGGCAGTTTTTCAGAGTAAGTGGCGGCAAAGTTGTGCGTGGCCAACCCCAATTGTTTGAGATTATTCGAGCATGACATGCGTCGGGCCGCCTCGCGTGCAGCCTGTACTGCCGGCAGCAACAGGCCGACCAAGATGCCAATAATCGCGATCACTACCAACAGCTCAACCAAGGTAAATCCTTGCTTGGCAGATGACTTCATTTCTCTTCTCCAGTATTCGATAAACGCGTATTAAGAATGCAATTCACAATCGGGCAGCAAGCTGTTAGTTGCCGGGACTGATGTCCAGCTCTAGGCGATTTTCCTGGCCCGCTTTAACGGTGAATGTGACCGGCGTGTCTTGGGGACTGTTGTAGGGAGGCGGGATAATGTCCTCGGTCTCCAGTTTTCGATTTTTTTCGTCCGGCTTCTCATCTGACAGCCCAACAGCCTGCCCCTTTTGCATCCAACAGTTGAAATAAACCTTGTATTCACCTGCGGCCAGCCCCATCGATTCCGCCGTTGATGCCGTGGAGTTCATTACAAATTCACCTTTAACATCTGTCTCGCCCACACCCTTGTTGAACGGCGTCACAACGCCATCAATCGGGTCCATATAGATAATGAGTCGTTCGTAAGATTTGTTGCCAACTGTAATTTTGCCGGTTATCGGATGTAACTCGGGCTCTGAAGAACAACCGCCGAGAGCAGCCAGGGATAAGCATGAGCAAAATGTAAGCACAAGTGATGTGTAGCTGCGAAGCATAATGAACGTTTTTAGTGTGTTGAAGATTATAAGATTTAAAGATTGAAAGACTGGGAATCTTATTAGGAATTGGACAATCGAGTGTTAGTATCAGGCACGTTAACATGAGCTTCGTTCGCGCAATTGAGGCCCCGCGCATGACCATATTTGTAAGCCCCGTATTGAACCACTCCCTGATGAAGTTAAGATGAACGGGGGATGCCGAATTGATAAAGCTATTCGGCGAAAATGATTTACTTTTACCGTAGCAGCAGTGGCGATGTTAAAACAGGAAAGCTTACGAGGACCGGCGTTCATGAAAAAAACACTTTTGCTTCATAAAGCAAGGTGTCGTCGGCACAAGGAAAGGATTGGGGCGATTCCGGTTCGCTGTTAGACTTTTCTTTCTTCAGTAATTAGGAGCAAAGCAGACGAAGTCCCCGTTGTCATTACCTGCTTCAACGTTTCTTCACTCCAACTTCGCATTCAACATTAGGAGAGGACCGCATGACAGCCGCACCGAACTATCTCGCACCTGAATTACCAACGGGACTCGAGCGAGTTGAACTGTCAATTGTGCCGGCGACCGCCGAGTCGCTCAGCGGCTATGGCTTGTTGCTCAAGCATCCCGACGATGTGGCGGTGGAAATTGTCCGTTGGCCCGCGCAAGGCTGGCGGCCGGTCGACGAAGATAGTGGCAATGAAGGCGGCACCACCGAAGGCTCCTTTACTAGTCGTTGGTCCGGTGATGTGCTTTATGGAGTCAACAAAGCGGTCGGCGGGCGATACATCTTGGGTTTTGGCAAAGAACCGGCGGAGGCCTGCGAAGATCATCAACATGATCCGGCTGAGTTGTTGCTATGGCACGCGAATTATCATCCCGATGGTGGTCAGTTGTTCTTCCCGGTTGTCGAGAAGCCTTTCTTGGTCCCGCTGGCGATGCCTGGGGACGATGTGCAGCCCAGCGATTTCGTCTGCTTTTTGTTTACCGGCGAACAGGGGCTTTATATCCACCCGAACATCTGGCACGACGGCGTTTACGCATTGCAAGGTGAAGCCACCTTTTTTGGTCGTCAGGGCGCGGTTCACGCTCGTGTTTCGGTCGATTTCGCCAAGGAATTTCGTTCCCTGTTACGAGTCGACTTGCACTCGGTGAAGGGCTTGTTGTCGTAAGCTTGGCTAATTCGCGCCGGTCGTGACCGATTTTTTCGCTAATCGCGGGAGGGTGGGCGTTGAAGTCATGACTACAATGAACCGATTCGTACTCATGACTAACTGACACCACCCCCCTACGAGGCACGCATCTTGCCCCGCCCGATCTTGGTTCAGATTGTTTTTGCCAGCATTCCCCTTCTCCTGTCGCTGCTGTCACCACCACTGCTGACCACTCAGCTGCTCGCCCAAGCCCCGCCGGCAAATGTCGAGCTGGGGGAGGTGTTGTATGAAACCGTCGAGCCCAGGCAGGACTTTGTGGGGACCGCTCAGCCCCTCCGCCGCAGTTTGATCGGCAGTGCGGTCGATGGGCGAGTCGAGATCGCCGACATCGATGCCGGCCAACGGGTTGCCGCGGGGGATGGACTGGCGAAATTGCGAACAAAAACGATCTCGATTGAGATTGAGGGGGCCAAGGCGGAAGCCGACCTCCGCAGAGCCGAACTCAAAGAATTGCAAAATGGTGCGCTGCCCGAGGAGATTGCCCGAGCGGAGGCTCAACTCGCTGCCGCTAATGCCCTGGCAACTTACGCCAGGGCGCGTGTCGAGCGGACGCAGGACTTGTCGAAAGCGGGAGGGGCGATTTCTCGGCAAGAATTGGAATTGGCCGTCTCTGAATTCCAGAGCACACAGCAGCAGGTGATTGCGGCTGAGGAGACGCTCAAGTTACTCAAGCAGGGGCCGAGAGCGGAATTAATCGCGCAGGCCCAGGCGAGGCTCGAGGCTCAAGTCCAACGCGTGAATCTGCTGGAGGATCGCAAGACGAAATATGACATCAAAGCACCGTTCGATGGTTTTATCGTGCGAAAGCACACCGAAGTGGGGGCTTGGATTAAACAGGGTGATCCGATTGTCGAAATGATTGATTTGGGAACGATGGAGATTGAGGTCCAGGTACCCGAGGCGAGCGTGCCGTTTCTGCGAATTGGCATGGATGTGGCCGTCCGCGTGGAAGCATTTCCCGAGGAGACGTTTCCCGGCACGTTGGCACAGGTGATCTCCGAGGCAAATGTGCGGACGCGAACTTTTCCGGTGCGGGTGCGGGTGGCGAACCAGATTGACGATCCGACAAAATTAATCCGCGCCGGTATGCTGGCGCGGGCTTATCTGCCAGCCGGGCAAAAAATCGACGCTTGGACGGTCCATAAAGACGCTTTGGTGTTTAATGGAGGGACACCCATTGTGTATGTAGCCGACGAGGGTGTTGCCAAATTGATGCCAGTCAGGTTGCTGGTTGAAAGTGGCGAACGGGCTGCGGTGCAGCCTTTGCAGGGGGATTTCCGCGAGGGGGATAAGGTTGTCACGTTGGGTAACGAACGGCTACGACCCAATCAGGAAATCGCCGAACTGCCCGGCAGTGGCGAACCGCAACCCGCAGGTGCCGCAGGGCAATGACCCCGCCTGAGAACGCGACTGAGAGATCGCGAAACAAAGAATGCGGATTAATTTCCGCCACACCCCCGCCAATTCATACCACCGATTACCTCACGGTTCATTTCGCTCATGTCGCTTGTGCAAGCTTTTGTTGCTAATCCCATTAAGGTTTCTGTCGGCGCGTTGATGCTCAGCCTGTTTGGCGGCATCTCGCTGTGGC
>CAZHTX010000199.1:3519-9986 GCA_964535475.1 uncultured Pirellulaceae bacterium | reverse complement strand
GTGTCTTGTTCGGGAGTGTCTTGTTCGGGAGTGTCTTGTTCGGGAGTGTCTTGTTCGGGAGTGTCGGTTGCCGGTTCAACCTGGCGCTTGGCCCGTCGGACCAGCACGCGTGCGCTGCTGCCCACTGGACCGCGCAACAAGTCCCGCACTTGGTCCATCGTCGCAGCGGCGGTGTCGACATCATTGACCGCCACGATTTGATCGCGGGGCCGAAAGCCAGCTTTGATCGCTGGGGAACCGACCAGCGGCGTGATCACGCGGACCGGTTCTCCGGCCACGGGCTGTTCGATCAGAATCCCGATCCCGGCAAACTCTTGTTGGATCGAGTCTTGAAAAGCATCGTAGGCGCTGGGCGGAATAAACTGCGTGTAGGGATCGAGTTCGCTGGTCAAACCCGACATGGCCGCTTCGAGCAGGTCGCGTTTTTGCACCTCGTCGACGTAAAAAAAGTCGATTAAAGCGATCGCATCGCCGACCAAAGCACCGTCGCGAGTACGTTGTGCCTTGGCGTGGCAGAGCAGCGAGAAGATCGCGATCACAATGATCGCGTATAAATTTCTTGGTGGCATTCGGTGAGGTTCCGCTGGCAGACAAGGTGAATTCGCAAACCCGACTGCTAATTGTACATCAAGACGCGTGCCACAGTTCAGGGGACTCCCCCGAACAGGAGCCCCCCGCGTCTGGCCAGGTTATCGCATCCAGCTTTTCAGCGTTCGTGCGCTGGCGATTCCCGTCTGCCTGGTGGCGATCTCACCGTCGTTGATCACGATCAGAGTCGGCAGCGACGCAACGCCGAAATCGCGAGCTAACGCTTTATGCTGGTCGACGTCGACCTTGATAATTAACGTCCCCGTCTCCGCCGCCAGCGGCTCCAGCTCGTGCAATATTTTCCCCTGCTTGCGACAAGGACCACACCAATCCGCATAGAAATCGAGCACCACGCGGCGGTGGTTCCCCGCTAAGTGGCTTTGTAGGTCCTCCCCCCGTGACAGCGTGATCAATGACGGACCTTGGGGTGGCTGAACGGCTGCCGTGCTGGTCAACGTCAGCGACTCACCCCCCGCTGGCTCTCCCGCCGAGGCAGCAGTTGCCGTGGCAGCGACTCCGCTCGAGCTGGCTGCAAATGGCTGGTCACCCGCTGCGGCGGGCGGATTGATACCTTCTGGGTATTGATTCGCCGTATTGATATTTTTTGCGTATTGATTGACAGCGGGGGCCGCCGGCGAATTGCTCATCGGCGAATTGCTCACCGGGGGAGCGGGGGGTGGCTGGTTGATCGCCAGTCCGGCCGGGTTCGTCTGGCATCCGCTCATCCCCAACGTTGCACAGCCCAGCAATGACAAGCCCAGCATTGCGGGGGTGCGAATTGAGAACAATCGCACTGAAAACTTACTGAGGGATCGACTTTGTGCCTGCTTTAGGCGCGGTGTTCTTTGGATCATCGTGAAATTCCTTTGCCCGATTCATTCGGAAAGCGACTGGCGTGGCCAATAGCATGTTTCAATTCAGAAAATGTCCAGGCCAATCGACGATCCGCCGCATTTTTCCTCAGTACTCAGCGGCAACAAACAGGGCTTGCTTGCGATCCTCAGGACAGAATCTCATCGATTGCATTCACGGCCAGCTTTAATGATTTGGCCGCCATGGAGAAATTCGTGTGACCGCTGACCTCGGGCTGAATCTCCACGAACAGTTCAGTCGCGCGCCGCAGCCGCTTTAATTTCTTGCGAGCTAGCTTTAGATAAGCTGGCCAATCGTGTTCTGTCCGTGCCGGTCCGACAGCCAACATAAAGTCGTAGAGATCGCGGGCAATCTCTTGCAACTCTTCATCGTCCTCGGTTTCTTCGGCATGTTTCAGAAAGCGGCGCACCATCCAAACGTGCGATAATTGGTCATCAATTGCCGCTGCCTGGAGTTGATCAGATTCCCAGACCTTACTCATTGGAGGATCGTTCCCGAGAGCAACTACGATCAGCGGGCGGCGGGAGTTGACTCACCATTGCCAGAAACGTCGCCATCTTCGCTCCCTTGCAAATTCTTTTGGTTCTTCGTTTTACGCTGCCAAATTGGTCGGCCAGACGCTTGAGCACGGCGGTCAGCGTCCGCAGCGATTGCAGCAATGTCGCCACCGAATCGTTCCGATATTTCGCGTCGGATGCGGTGGATTTCTTCAATTGGCGTTTCAGTCGTTGATTTCTGAATCATTTCCAAGTAACTCCTCTGGTGTGCAAATCACCGGAATGGGAACGCCAGCGTCGGTGAGAACCTGATGGATACGGGGCAAGATCTTCGCGTTCGCAATGTGCTTGCAGTTCCAAGTCAATAAATATTGTATTCGATGATGGGCTACCGTGGCGATGTGCAATGCGTCAACCTGCGCTTTTGGAGGCAGAATCGCCCGAGTCATGATCTCGTTCGCAATGTGTGTAATCTGCGGAGCATTTGGAAGTAGTGGAATCCCCGCGAGCGCCTGCATGCGATCAGCAGCCATTATAGGATCCCCGCCTGACGCCTCATCGAGCACGTATTGCGACACAACAAGTTCGTAGCTGGTTCGCTCGGTTTCCCACCATCTGCTCGTCAATAGCTGGCGCGCCGCCATCACCACCTGAGAGCTCGGGCGTTGCCGAAGATAGCTAACGATTGATGTTTCAATGTACACAGTGCTCATCGTTTAAGTCTATCTGGTCGACGAGCGATATTTTCTTCCCCGTCAGTTGCTTTGGCTGAGAGATTTAGGCGGGATTGCCGGCGGAGGCAGGATCGACCGCCAGTGCCATCGCGGCGGCTTTACCAGGTGGCGTCGGTTTGGGGGCGAACAACAGCACGCACACGGCACCGGCAATTGTCACTGCTAACGCAACCACGAAAGTGACACCAATATCGCCCCAGCGATTCGATTCGGTCAGGGTCGTAATTGTGTTCACAATCGGGGCCAAACCAAACACCAGCGGCATCACGAAAATCGGTTTGCCGCCAAAGTTAAACGCTAACACGATCCCCAAGGCGCCCATCGCGCCGGCCGCACCGCCAGCGAGACTCCACAGCAAGCCACTGGTCATGTCGGGAGTGGTCCAGTCGCCAAACTCCTTGCCGAGAGCCGGAATCAGCACCGCGGGCAAGGCCACAGCCATGAAGAAATAGGCAATTCCGACGCACAGGAAGGGACGCATCCGGCTGCCACCCATCTTGCTTTGGCCAAGGTGCAGGATCGGACCGTAGCTGCCCCAGCAGATCACTGCGGTGACAATCGAAGCGATCACGGCGGGAATATTTGCTTCGGCCGCTCCGACGCGAGGTGGATCGGCAGGCTTGAAATACAGCACCCCGGCGGCTCCGATCGCGGCGGTCAAAATAGCCAACAAAAATTTGGGGCTGACGCGATCGTAAGTCTTGGCCAGCGTCATGGTGACAATCGTGTTCACGATCGGGGCACCACCGAAGACCATCGGTATCACATACACCGGGCTGCCCTTAAACGTGAACGCCATGATCACGCCGAGAGCTCCCAGGGCGCCCGAGCACCCAGCCAGGAAGGAAAGCGTCGCGCCCCGCGGCGTCCAATGCCCTTTTTCGCCACCAATCTTGAGGATGCCCAAGGGAACCAGCACGGCGATCAAAAAATAGGCAAAGCCGACCCCAATGAAGGGTCGCAAGGCGTCCCCCATGTAAGCTTGGCCATGGTGCATCAGGGGACCGTAATTTCCCCAGCAGACAATCGTCAACACAACAAACGGCAAAGCGGCAGCGACAGAACGCATTGAGAACCTCTGTGGAGGGATCAGATCGGAAGGTGTGCTTAACTGGCTGCGGTGCGTTAACCCCACCGACCACAGTTATTCAGACTTCATTGTAGAGAAAGCGGCAACTGGCCCCAATGGGCACCCAGTTTTTACTAACCCGCAGCGCCAGCGAGGCCAGCCAAGTAGTTTTCAATCAACGAGAAGGCTTCATACTCCGCGTCACCCGCCGTTTTGTCAACCAACACAGCCAACTCGTGCATTTGTTTCTCGATCATCTGACGATCAAGAAAGTGAGCCCGCGAGGCTAGGATCGCCGCCTCAATCACCGCATGTTTGGCGCGATTGAAGCCAAAAAAGGGACGCCATTCCGCCGTCTCGATCACGCGACAGGCGGCAATCGCGCGCGGGTCGTCGTCACGCCAATCGGTCACTTCGACGGCGAAATAGCGGCAAGCGTCGCTGAGCGCCCACCAACCCACTTCCCCTGTGACGACTGTTTGCCCCGTTTCTATTTCGCCCGATTCCATTTGCCCAGGGTTTGTATCGCCGGTCGGCTGCTGTGCACCTGTTTTGTGTAGCCCGACCGCGGTGAGTGGTGGCAGCGGGGTGAGGCAATGGGTTACGGCGCGGGCAAACAACAGACTATCGTCGGTGACGTGAATAGTCGCGCGGCCAGTCGCCTTGAGATTATCGTAAGTGGTCGAAGGCCGAAAAGGTTTCAGCGTAAAGCGTGTTAAATCCCGATCGACCGTCGGGCCCATCGGGGCGACGTTGACTTGGCCAGCAGCATTCGTCGTCGTTACGATCGCTTCTAAAATCACAATGCGGTTTCCAAACTCGTGGTTGCCTCAGCGGATGCCACACCGGCGAGCTGTAAAAAGTTCTGCAACAGTCGCAAACCCGCATCGCTGAGGATCGATTCAGGATGAAACTGCACACCGTAAGTCGGGTGCTCTCGATGCTCAACCGCCATCACCAATCCCTCAGCCGTCGTGGCCGTGACGCGGAGCGCCGCCGGCAGCGAATCGGCCGCGACGACGAGCGAATGATAGCGGGCGACCGACAAGGGACTGGGTAAGTCCCGAAACAGCCCGCTGCCATCATGTTCAATCTCGCTGGCTCGGCCATGAACGGGGGGAGCGCGATCGATGCGGCCACCGAACGCTTGGCCAATCGCCTGATGCCCCAAGCAGACGCCGAGCAAAGGAATCATCCCCGAACAACGTTCGATCACCGCCAAGGAAACACCAGCCGACTCGGGGGCTCGCGGGCCAGGCGAAATCACGATCGCGGCCGGCCGCTTCGCCACCACTTGCTCCACCGTCAAAGTGTCGCTGCGAACAACTTCGGTGGCCTGACCAAGCAGCCGAAAATAACGCGCCAGGTTGTGGGCAAACGAATCGTAGTTATCAAGAATCAACACAGACATTGGAAAGGGTGAAGGGTGAAGGGTGAAGGGTGAAGGCCGCGTTACTGCCATGCTGCTGCTAATTCCGCTAGCCCCTCCGCCATTGTGATTTGTGGTTGATAATGTAATAGTCGCTTTGCCGCGGTGATATCAAAGTAATGATCTTTGGCTAGTTGAGCGGCTAAGAAACGCGTCATGGGAGGTTCTTTTTCGAGACCGCCCAGCCGATAGGCAATCTCCAAGGCATGCCCGGCTGACCAAGCCAGCGGCAAGGGCACGCGACCGCGGGGCAAGCGGACACCGGCTAACTGCAACACCCGCTCGATCCACTCCCAACAGGCTACCGGCTCGTCTTGCGTGATGAAGAACGCACGCCCGCCAGCAGTCTCTTGCTTCACCGCTTGGTCACTGGTTTTTTGCAGGTCACTGCTTTTCTGCAGGTCAGATTCTATCACCGCATGTTCGGCTGCCAACGCATCGAGCGCTGCCAGGTGCGCGGCCGCGGCGTTTTTAACATGCACCGTATCAATGATATTTTTGCCACCACCGATAATTCGCAACCGGCCTTGCTTGGCACGCTGAATGAGGCGGGGAAATAAATGCGGATCCTCAACGCCCCAAATCAAATGAGGTCTCAGGGCCGTCGTGTGCAATTTACCGGGCCGGTGAGCTTGTAAGACCGCTTGCTCGGCGAGCGCTTTTGTATGTTGATAATGACACAACCAACGATCAGGATAAGTGACCGATTCGTCGACTCCCGATTGGTCGTCGCCATCAAAAGTAACACTCGGGCTGCTGCAGTGAACCAGCACGCGAATGCCCAGTTCTTGACAGGCTTTGATGACGTTCTCAGTGCCGTGCGTGTTGATTTTCTGATAGCGTTCCCAAGGTCCCCAAATACCGGCGATAGCGGCGGTGTGAATCACCGCATCCACTTCGCTAGCGGCCGCTCGCACAGCCGCCAAGTCGCAGATATCTCCGCGAATCCGCTGGCAATCCAAGGCGGCCAAGTGGGGATAGTCGCCGCGGCCTAAGCCGACGACTTGATTTCCGCGGGCGGTCAACTGACGAACAATTTCGGAGCCGAGAAAGCCGCCGTACCCGCTGACTAAAACTCGCAGACCAGTGGCTGGGCGTGGAGGACTTGCAGTGGCGGTCACCAACAGCTCTCAAGACGAGGAAAATGTAGGACGAGGAAAACAGAGGACAGGAAACTCAAATAAACTGCTCAGCAAGCAATACAACTAAGCACCTATCCGAAAACCATTAGCCGCTAGCCGCGGTTCCTTTAGCCGCTTCGGCGCTAGCCGCGGTTC
>CAZHTX010000199.1:0-3419 GCA_964535475.1 uncultured Pirellulaceae bacterium | reverse complement strand
AACCATTAGCCGCTAGCCGCGGTTCCTTTAGCCGCTTCGGCGCTAGCCGCGGTTCCTTTGGGTTTTCCGATAGGTTCTAAACTCGACAAGCCTCTATCGCTTGGCAAATCTGCTCGTCGCTGACGTCATCCACCAGTTCCACTTGCCCCAACTTGGACGGCAAGATCAACCGCATGGTGCCGTGCGTATTCTTCTTGTCTTGCCGCATGCATGTGAGCATCGCTTGCGCATCGGCAGCTGGCCAAGTGGTGGGCAACTCGAGTTGCTCCAGCAGGCTGGTTTGACGGTCCAGCACTTGGCTTTCCAGCAACCCGCGGCGGACGGCACATTGGGCGGCCATCTGCATCCCGATCGCCACCGCTTCGCCATGCAGAAAAGTTCCGTAGCCGGCAGTTGCCTCGATCGCGTGCGCGAAGGTGTGGCCGTAATTCAGGATCGCTCGCCGGCCGCTGGTCTCCCGTTCGTCGGCTCCCACCACGGCCGCTTTGGTCAAGCACGACTCGATCACGGCGTGTTGGATTGCCTCGTGGCCGCGGATCACCAAAGTGGCTGCCTGTTCCTCTAGCCAGCGGAAAAAATCGGGGCGTTCGATCACACCATATTTGACGACTTCCGCAAACCCGCTGAGATACTCGCGTTGAGGGAGACTGCCGAGGCTGTGCGTATCGATGGCGACCAAAATCGGTTGCCAAAAAGCACCCACCATGTTCTTGGCGGCTGGCAGGTTGACCGCTGTCTTGCCGCCCACGCTGCTGTCAACCTGCGACAATAGCGTGGTGGGGACTTGCACCAAGCGAATGCCGCGTTGATAAGTGGCTGCGGCAAAACCGGCCACATCTCCCACCACACCACCGCCAACGGCAACGAGCAGGCTGCGGCGGTCCGCTTGGCATGCCAACATCCAGTCCCACAAACGCATCAATTGCTGAGCAGATTTGGTCGCTTCCCCCGACGGCAAGGTGCACAAATCGGTTCGCACACCTTGGGCGGCGATCGAATGTCGCACCACTTCGGCATAGGTGGAGCCGACCGCAGCGTCGCAAACCACCATCGCGTGCGACACGTCCGCAGCCAAGGCTTTGATGGAATCGCCAATCGCTCCCAGCCACTGGGTACCAACCAGAATTGGGTACGAGGCATTCCCCAGTTCCACGGTGCACTGACGAAGCTCGGGACGAGGCGGATCACTGGTTGCCATGACAAAAAAATAGTACGAGAAAACGGATGATGAACGCCTCAGGGTAGCAGATTGTGCCGCGGGTGGCAGCTACGGTTTGCCCCCTGTCTCTCGGTATAAAATTAGCCGGTGCGCGTCCCATTTGCTAACGCGTTCAGCTGGCCAACCAAATTCAGCTGGCCAACCAAATCTTGCCGGCGATCAACCAACAGGGGATCGCGACGATACCGACGAGGCTGGTACCCAATACGGCTCGCAGCGCCGTGCCGGTGTCTTGCTCATACAGTCGCACCATCACGATCGGAAACGTCGCGGCCGGCATGGCGGCTTGCAGCAACAACACTTGGTCGACCGTCACGGCCAGCGAAGTTGCCGCCGCGAAGGCCAGCATGCACAGCGGCAAAATCAACTGGCGGATCGTAACCGCAGCGACCACGACGCTGAAGTTCTCCCGCCACTGCGCTAATTTGAGATAGTCCAACATAATCGCGCCGCTCAGCACTAACCCTAACGGAATCGCACATTGCCCGAGCGCCTCGGCCATCTGCAGCACCGGCCCCGGTATCTGGTTGGACAAACCGGCTTGCCCGATCAACAACGCCGCGACCACGGCAATCAGCGGGGGCGAAAACAAAGCCCGCTTCCAGTGCCGGGCCAGTTCCCCCGAGATGATCACGACACCCACGCTCCACAGAGCCAAGTCGACGCCCACGTTGTGAACCATCAACGTCACCACTGCTTGCGGATAAAAATATTCGGCCAAGGGCAAGGGGATATAGCCGTAATTGCAAATGCCAACGCAGAGCGCAAACGCGCGGCGGCTGGCCGCATCATGCAACCCAATCCAAGGTCCCAATCCCCAGGCCGCCAAGGCGGCGATGCCAAAGCCTAAACATGTGAAACCAAACCCCAAGGCGGGCGGGATCCAGCTGGCTGCCAACGAATCAAATTGGTTGCTGGTGACAATGCGATGAAAGAATAATGCCGGCAGCAGCACGTTGGCGGTTAGCATGGCCAAAGAGCGGTCCGAGGAAGTCGTCAACCAATGCAGGCGACGCCCCAGCGCTCCCACCAGCATCACTAAGAAAACTCCTAAGACACGCGAGGAAATTGGCCATAGGTCGGACACTGAAACTCCCCAATTTATTGCTTAGCGATTGAAGGGCCACCTTTTCAACTGGCGGGGCGGGCTGTCGAGTCGAGCTGATGGCGGGAAGCTTGCAGTGCGACCCATTTGGCTTCTTCGGCGGCCACGTCCAGGGGCAGGTATTTGACTTCCATGCGATGGCCAGCGGGCCCCGCCGCGGCGGTGTCGATGCGGAGGTTGGCCATCTCCCAACGACGATCGAAGGGAGATTGGTTGATCGATACCGCTTGCACTTTGTCAAAAAAAGTGACACTTGTTTTGCGAGCCAGAATGCCGCTGCGAAACACCATCCAGTGCTCCGTCGCCGCGTACTTCAGTGACCGCGCGTAACGTCGAGCAAAATACACCAACACGACCAACGCCGCTAACCCAAATAAAGCTCCCCAAGGTCGCCAGACCAGCAAGCCCACAGCGGTGATCCCGAGTGATTGTAGAACCGCCAAGCGGATCAAGCGTCGTCCGGTCCGCGGCGAAGTGGCCCGCCAGTTGAGTTGATCCAGCTGGAGGTCCAAACCGGGCCTCAGTTGTTCGAGCAGCGCATAGGCGTCGGCGGGCGAGATGACCGGAACAAACCAACGACGCGAGACACTTTCCTTGGCATCCTCGTTTTGCTTGCCCGCGCCGCCAGCCGTCTCCAGGCGAATGACGGCTAGCCCCAGCCACCGCGATAGCAACGTCTGTTGAATACTGATGAACTGGATACGACGCCTTGGTACCGTCGCGCTGATTCGCGTGATCAAGCCGCACGAGACGCGCAAATCGTCGCCCCAGCGTTCCAGCCGATAACCATAAAACCTGAGCAAATACCAGCCGATCGAAAAGATGCGAATCACCAACAGGGCCACGACCACGGCGATGATCGTCCAAGTGATCGTGTCGGCGGTCGTCCACTCCTGCGGGAAGTATTTCGCCAGCCCGTCAATCTCCACTCGGTCTTCCAGGTCTAACTGATAGAAGAGGCCGAGCAGCACGGGGATCAACACGAACCCACGATTGGAGATCAAGCCCGCGCGAATCAATTGTCCGACGCTGATGCGATGTAACAATTGACCAGCGCGGCTGCTGGGAGTCGCCAGCGACGTCGGTTCCTCAGTG
>CAZHTX010000198.1:7152-9986 GCA_964535475.1 uncultured Pirellulaceae bacterium | reverse complement strand
CTCTGGCTTCTGAGTCAACTGCATGCACATGTTGTCGACGATCCGCTCTTCGAACTCGATCGTGGGATAATCCTTAGCGACTTGCGTGGCCGTTTCCAGGTACAGCCCATCGCTGTATTTCATGATGTTCGCTTTGTGGACCGCCGTCACTTTCTTGCGTCCGTGCTTGACGGCGTAATCAAACGCGCAGCGCACAATCCGCTCGGTCCCACTGCGGCTGATCGGCTTGATCGAAATACCAGTTTCTTCACCGCTGGTTTTGATTTTGCGATCCGATGGCAAGCCGTTGATAAAATCGATCAACTGCGAGGTCTCTGGTTTGCCGGCCTCGAATTCAACCCCCGCGTAGAGATCTTCAGTGTTCTCCCGCACGATCACGATGTCCACACCCAGTTCACTGAAGAAACTGCGGACCCCCGGATAGTGCTTGCAAGGACGAATGCAGGCGAACAGCCCGAGTTCTTGGCGAAGGTAGACGTTGATGCTGCGGAAGCCGGTGCCGACGGGCGTGGTAATGGGAGCTTTCAACGCGCATTTGGTGCGACGCACGGATTCGATGGTGTCGTCGGGGATCGGCGTGCCACGGGTTTCCATGCAATCGACACCCGCTTCGCGAACGTCCCAATTGATGTCCACGCCGGTCGCATCCACACACTTGCGGGCCGCTTCGGCTAGTTCCGGTCCCGTACCATCGCCAGTGATCAACGTGACTTCGTGGGCCATCGATTTCGCTCCTAGGGTCTGCTTAAACTCGGTTGAATGGGAGTCGGGAAACTAACCTAAGGACCATCGATCGTCAACGAGAGGCGGGTTCGGAGCGCGGGCGTTGGGGGTTTGGTGTTGGTTGCTCGGGCGGTAGGTCGTGGCCGGCATTTGGGGGATTTCTTGCTGGTAAGCCGGGTTGCAGTTTGGTAGGTTTGAAGGGAATTCGCTAAAATTCCTGCCTAAAGCCGAGGTGTTGGGGATGTCCAGCCGCCCTGTTCAGAAAAGATTGGCACTCGAATCACTGGAATCTCGCCAATTACTGGCGGCTGACGGTTTGCACAATTTTTTGCAGCCATTGGATGTCAACGACGACCAACGGGTCACGGCGATCGACGCTTTGGCGATTATTAACCATATCAATCGTCAGAATTTGCCGGCTGGCGAATCGCCGCAGAGTGACGTCAGTCGGTTTCTGGATGTTTCGGATGATGGCCGCGTCGAGCCGATTGACGCGTTGCGGGTCATCAATCATCTCAACCGGGGCGCAGAGCAAACGGTCGATCGCGTATTTGCCCAATTAGCCAATGCGGATGGCACTCGCATGCGGGCTGAATTGGCTCGCGATGCGGCCAGAGAAACAGCAACCGACGAAGTAATCGACGAACGATTTGAAGTTCGTTTGCAGCATGGCGTGCCGGGGCGCGAATACCCAGTCTTTGTCGACGGTGGGCTGGTCGGCAACGTGCGGGCCGATGCTGCTGGTCGAGGCGTTTTCCGGTTGTTGGCAGAGCAAGTGGATGAGTTGCCGCTGTTGGAAGATATCGCCGCTCGTATTCAAGGCAACGTGCGGGGTGGCGGCTTGATTCATGTCGAAGGTCTGGGAGGTGTGTTGCTCGGTGATGCCTCGTCTACTGAACCCGTCGCGCCCCCGCCGGGTGCTGGGGATTCGGGAGACGTCGATGTTGTTCGCATTCCCGACTTTGGCATGCTGCCCAGCCTTGATCAAATCAGTGGTCCGGTGTTCGCCGCGCCGTTGCAAGATGCCGCGGCGAGCTACGCGGGTGGAGCGTACTTTGCCACGCTTGAAACCGGCTTTTCACTCGGCTTGGTGGCCCGCGGATTATCTGCCGGTGAGACTTATCGCGTCGCCGTCGATGGAGTTGAATTGATGGATGTCACGGCGGGGCGGTTTGGAGTGGCAGCATTGCTTTATGATTCCACCAACCCGGAAGCCGAGGCCTTGTTGAACCCGCTCCCAGAAGTTGCCGACGATAGTGAGATCTTATTGTCTGGCGGTAACGTCGAACTGGTGGGGACTTTCCGCAACTTACGCATTCCCGGTTTGGAGCGGCACGACGCAGGTGAGCAGCCTGATGCAGTTGATTTGCCCGGTTTGGGTGAAAGACTCGCCGATACGTTAGTCGCTCCGCTTGATGATGCCGGTGTCGCCGGGTTGGTAACCTACACACCTCGCGGCGATGGATACTATTTAGGGATTGCCTTGCGAGGAGCCGAGCGTCGCGCTTCGTATGATGTGCGGATCGACGGCCAATCGGTAGCCACCGTCCGCTCAAACTTATTAGGTCTGATTATCTATCGGCAAACTTCCGCTGACGCGGCCGGAGACGGATTCCCGGCGGTGACGGAGGACTCGGTGGTCGAGATCGTGGGCCTGGCCAGTGGCGATTTTCTCACGGTCCAAGCAGGCATCAGCGATTTGCTGGGCCGCTAGAAAACTCTTGGGTATCTCATCGCGACCGAATGCTTCAGGAGCGTAAATGCCTGGGGTTCCGCTTTTTCGTGTGGCGATCAGCGATGACATGCGCGCATGGTATCGCATTTCTTGTGTCTCTCCTCAAGCATTCCAATTTAGTGGAACAATCGCACTTGCGTTTCAACATGGAGCAAACGTGAAAATTTTATCAAAAAACTAACTATTTAGTCAGAATCGTTCAAAACCGGCGTTTTCGCGGCGTTTTTCTGTATTTGAAAGACTGAAAGACTGAAATTTTTGTTGATTAATGATTGCGAAAGGCTTATAAAAAGACTTATTGCTCTCCGAGTGGGCGCCTAGCAAGTATGTTTTCAATTAAGGATGGATGTATGCGACTCACTATGTCATCGTGCGC
>CAZHTX010000198.1:2725-7052 GCA_964535475.1 uncultured Pirellulaceae bacterium | reverse complement strand
CAAGTATGTTTTCAATTAAGGATGGATGTATGCGACTCACTATGTCATCGTGCGCAGTGTTGGTTTGTTGGCTTATGCTACCTTCACTTGGCAGAGATGGGTGCCAGCCTATCGCAGATAGTATCGCTCGTGGCTTGAGGGGAGGGCAGGGCGTAGAAGAGCACGAGCCAATTTACAAACGCATAGCTGATCATCTCTGCGAACTGAACGATGATTGTTTTACCCGTGAATGTGGGACGAGTATTACATTGTGCTCGGGGAAAAGCATCGTCCAGGTTGATGATGATGATGATAATGAGGTGCCGCGAAGCGATTGTAAATCCAACTTTGGCTGGCCGTTGCCTCCGATAACGGATTGTCATTATATCGAGGAAACATCGGTCTGCGCGACCATCGAGGGAACGTGTGTGAAGCAGAGGTTAACTGACGAGGGTGTGAAACCCGAGATATGGATATGCGCAGTCGAGCTGGGTGCAGAGCAGGTAGAAGTTCCTAACGATTGTTTCACGGTGGCGTGGTGACATGCGAGTATTGCTGCTATTCCTGTTGATTCCGGTGTGGAACTCTATCGTTTTCGCACAAACCGGAAAAGAAGTCCGAGACAAGGCGATTAACGCAGCGGCGCGGATTTTGGATATGGGCTCCGTAACTTTTGATGTGCATGTGAAAGCTGAACTTGGAACTATTACCAAGCAGCACTTCGATGGCCTGGTTAGCGTGCAGAAATTGGGCAAGCAGAAGCGGCTCAGTTACGAAGTAGGGAAGTGGGGCGCCCCGGGGCGTCCTGGGGAGATTGCGGAACGTTTCGCCGCTGCCTCAGGATCACCACTGCCAGTTATCGATAGTTTCGATGGAAAATACACATATTTATATCGGCCAGGTAGTCGCCTCTTGAGAAAGCAACCCTCGGTCGAATTTCAGTGTCCGAAACCGTTCGGATCGGTTTTTCCCGAAGGCTGGGTTAGCGTTGCCGGTCTATACACCGTGAATGTTGGCTTTCTGTTATCTCAAAAGGGTGTTGAGGAGCGAGCGCCGACCGCTCCGGACTCGCCCTGGGTGTTTTTCCACGAGTACCCAGACACCAACGCATTCAAACGGATTGAAATTAAGGTAGACCCGGCCTCTGGTTTTCATGTGGTTGAGATCAAGACTTTAGGCGGCCTGGGAGACTCGAAGGTAGAGTTTGAGTGGGCTGAAAAGGAAGGGAAATGGTTTCCCAGGAAAGCCCGAATTGCTGATTATCGCGGATACAAGGTGGAGTGGGAAATCCAGACTATCGACTTCAGAGCCTCGGCAATTAGCGAACCATTCAGTTTGACTGATAAGGAAATGCCTTTTGGTACACGCGTGGTGGCGTTATCGAATGAAGAAAACGGGCGACGGAATTCGAAGGTCCATTATGTCGGGGGTGCAGATGGCAAGTTGGAGCACCAATTGCGAGAACGTGCGATCGTTAAACTGCGAAGGGATCTGAAAAAATGATCGGCGCGTTATCGAATTGTCTGAGGCGGCATGTACCGGTGCTAGTGTTCATTGTCACCGTGTTCGTGGGCAGGGTGGCGGGAAAACCCATTGATAACGAGCTGACCGCGCAGTTCGATGATAAAGCGGATCAGCTTTGTGGAGCCGACTGTCTATTCGTTGTTCTTTGCTATTTTGGGGTTGGCCCTAAGTCTTATAATGAGTTTCTATCGTCGTTGGAACCTCCATCGACCGAGGGTTACTCGATGCTGGAGTTGCGTGACGCGGCGATTCAATCTGGGATCTACGCCGAGTGTGTGACGCTCGACATGCAAGCGCTCGGTGCATTGCCGCCAGGGGTGGAGGCAATCGTTTTGTTGAGCGATCCTGCCCATTATTTGATGGTTCAATCCGTGACGTTTAAAGGCGAGGAAGCGTTGATCACACTAGATGACCCGCGGCGGGGTTTTGTTTCCATGCTCGCCGCCGAATTTGAATCACGATGGGCAGGTTATACGATTTTATTAAGTCAAAACCCGATTGCCCGTGAAGAAAATCGCAGTAGCGCATTGGTATACATAGTGCTCGCGATCTTGTGTATTGCCGTTTCTCTTGTTGTATGGAAGTGGAGGTTCGCGTGAATCTCAACACCCTAGTTTGTGCGTATTGTTTATTCCTTGCGCTCGTGTTGTCAGGCGGATGTGGAAATAAGACAAGCGATCTATCTAGGAGCGACGCAGGAAGTTCTGTTGAGGATTTTCAGCCCGCGCGTCTCCGAGTCGAGGATAGCCAGATTAATCTCGGCGATTTCAATTTTGGAAACGACTTCCATGAAGCTAATTTTTGGATTGAAAACGTTGGGGCTTCCCAATTGGAAGTTACTGAATTACGAACTTCCTGTGGATGCGTGTCTGCTTCTGTTTCACCGGCTATCATTCCACCTGGGGCCAAGGCAAATGTTCGCTTAAGACTTGCCGGTGATCGACTTGGAGAACAGGCCACGCAAATCATTATCAGCTCAAATTGCTTTGTGACGCCCGAGCGGCCTGTGACGTTACAATGGCGAGTCTATAATGAAATGACTCCGTTTCCTAGCGTCAGCAATGGTAATTTGATACGTGCTGGCGAAGAACAATCTATTCCGATCGCAATTCGAATTAGGCGAGGATTAGATGTCGGCAACCTCCTCGTAACTTTGGAAGATGAGAGCAATGATGATTTAGAGATTTCAATCGCGAGGGTGAGCGAGTACGTATATGATCTCAAGTGTCGCGCGGGAAAGTATGTTTCCGAAGACGTCCACGTAGGAAATGTTGTATTTACTTCGAGTGCTCTGGGTACAGTTAGAGTCCCATTTAGTTTTATAGTTGAACCCGAAGTTGTCGCTACTCCAGCGAATCTATGGTTAGATAAGAAGGGTGATTTCTATCAGGGAGAGATTGTAATTAGATCTAAGTCGATGAGACTTCCGGAAACAATCACCATTTTTTCTGAAGGAAATCCTACAGATTTGGTTGGACACACCATGCTAGTTTCCAAGTCAGATTTGAAGGTCGTGAAAGTCGCTTTCAAAAATATGGAGTCTCTACCGCAGGCTGTGATTGTTGATGTTAACGGTATACCGCTTAAAGTTCGGATCCACTATTAAGATTTTCCGAGTAAAAACCGGTTGTTCCTCACGCAGAAGCGGGCTGACGCTTGTTGAGACGCTTGTTGTTGTCGCTATCGTGGCAATTCTAATCGGATTGTCCGCTGTAAGCATTGGGGCAATGCGTGAGCGTGCTCGCAGGGTTCATTGCCAAAATAACTTGCGTCAGTTAGGGGTGAGCTTGTTGTCTTTTGAGGGTGTAAATGGACACCTTCCGGCAAGGCGGCATTTTAATTTGCAAAAAGATGAGATCTGGGGTCCCTTTGTGGCCTTGTCGCCGTATTTGGAGATAACCGAAGTAAGTGATTTCGAGGCCCTGCCAATGCCCCAGGTCTTTCAGTGTCCATCCGCACCCGATGGGCTGAGTTATCGCTTTAATGTGGGGCCGTTTTTTGTTGAGTTGCGCGAACGAAATCGATACGATGGCAATGGAGTGGTCAAAAATTTTAGTAGGGGTGTCGTAAATCTTTCAGAAGTTACTGATGGACTTTCCAACACAGCAGCCCTTGCGGAGCGGATGACGTGGGGAACGACAAAGCGTGTTCCGGCAGGGCTTTTTGTGAGCAACAGTTTTCATGACATGCAAAGTTTACAGGAAAGTTGTGCAGCAATGGTGCCGTTTCAAGTCGGCAATAAGGTTGTAGCGGAGGAATGGTTCGGCCATGTGGAATGGGAAATTGGTTACGATCATTTTAAGACGCCGAATAGTACGATGGTGGATTGCCACGGTGCCCTTATGCCGCCTGGGCTGGCTTCGAACACCATCTCTGCGCGAGGTAAGCACGCTGGTGGTGTGTTTGCTGTCAAATTGGATGGTAGTGTGTTTTGGACGTCAGCTACGGTTGATCAAGGAATCTGGCGTGCGATCGGTTCCCGCAGCAGCGATGAGTCGTACTGGGCGACGTGGTAGCTGTTTTTTGCAATCCCTCACTTTATCTGTTCTCGACCACATAAACATTCGCGTCGATTCGCGTGATTAGCGGGCAACCATCAAGCATTGAAAAAGTATCCGCCTCCTGTAATCTTTGGCGGGTTCTTTGTTGACCTGCTAATTTGCTCGCGGGGAAGTGTGCCCGCGAATGGCGCGAATGAGCGCGAATAGACGTTTGCGGGGGTGGTGATATGGGGAAGAGAGCACTTTATCTGTTTTCGGCCGCATGGAAATTCGCGTCGATTCGCGTGATTAGCGGGCAACCATCAAGCATTGAAAAAGTATCC
>CAZHTX010000198.1:0-2625 GCA_964535475.1 uncultured Pirellulaceae bacterium | reverse complement strand
GAAGAGAGCACTTTATCTGTTTTCGGCCGCATGGAAATTCGCGTCGATTCGCGTGGTTAGCGGGCAACCATCAAGCATTAAAAAAGCATCCGACCCCTGTAATCTTTGGCGGGTTCTTTGTTGACCTGCTAATTTGCTCGCGAGGAAGTGTGCCCGCGAATGGCGCGAATGGGCGCGAATATAAGTTGGCGGGGAAGTGTGCCCGCGAATGGCGCGAATGAGCGCTAATGGAAGTTGGCGGATGTGGTGAGATGAGCCAAGCGAATATTTGGCTTGATCACGCTGGTATTACTTTCTTCTTCCGGGTTCGACTAGATCGTCCCCTTTGCCGAATGAATCGAGGATTTCGTCGGTGCTTTGCGGGTCGATGCGGTGGCAGCATTCGGTCAGTTGGTCGGCCCAGTCATCTAACGGGTCTTCCCATTCTTCGGGAGTTGTTTCAAAGGGGGGAATGTTAGCCATTTCGTCGAGCAGCAGAATCAGCCTTAGCAAGTGGCGGAACAACAGCCCCTCTTCTTTTTGCAGTTTGCGGGAGGTGACGTATTTGTTGAAGTCGCCGCCGAACTCCAGTAATTCGCCGGCTATCCAGACCGGGCGGACGCGGACGTCGTGGACGCGGGGGAAATCATTCTGGAACAGCCGTAAGATTTTTTCTCCCAGAGTCAACGGATAGACTCGCGGCTCTTCAAACATCCCGCGGCCTCCCTTGCCCCCGTTATCTTCTTCCTCTTCGTCTTTGGGGGAACCCAGTTCTTCCATCGTCGCCAAGCCAAGTTGTAGCAAGCGTGGATCGAGCCGAGTCTGGGCTAACGTGCCCGCTGGCATCTCGTCGTACTTGGGCACGCGGACCAAGCGGGCGACGGTGCCCGGCACGTCCAATACGCTCTCGAAAGCTAGCAAGCGTTCGTTCGGGTCGGCGATCGCCAATTGGTCTGCCAAATAGACGCCGTACAGCGGATTGATGCTGCGAAGTTGCACCAACAGCGGCAACCGGCTGGTCGGGTTGGCATACTGGGGCCGGTAATCGTCGACTTCATAGCCTCGCGACTGGGCATCTTCATCTTCACCAAGTACCGCGTCGCCTGTTTGCTCAGGTTGGTTTGGATCAACTCCCTCCGCTTCGCGCATCTCGGCTAACAACTCGCCGAACAGTCCGGCCGGCGTTTCTGGTTCGTTTGCAGGTTTGCCGCCAGTTTGTTTGCCGGGCGTTTGCCCGCTCGGGCCCGAGTTGCGTTTGGGAACCGGTTTGGGGTCGAGTTCAATGTAGCCGGCTGTCCACAGCGTGATCAGCATGCGGTTGAGTTGCCGCTGGGATTCTTCAATCTCCTTGGGGTCGAGTAGCCGCCGCGAGACCAGTTCTCGGATGGGAGCGACGGCTGGGTTTTTGCCCAGCAAATAAGCCAGCAGGCGCCAGGGCAGATGGCCGCGGCTTTTGAGGTGAGCACTGGGGGCTTCCCGCAACTGATCAAATTGCTGTTGGGTCCAGTATTGTTCGCCCGTCCGCCGTTTGGGCATCTTCTTTTTCAGTTGCTTTTTGGCCTTCAACAAGCCGGGGTCTTTGGTATCGGCGGGGATTTGATCGAATTTTTCCTTCCACTTGTGCAGTTTCACATCATCTTCGTGGGCCAGCGCGTAGACGTAGCCGCGATCATCAAACTGGGGCCTCCCCGCGCGACCGAAAATTTGATGCGCCGAGGCCGCTTCGACAACTTTCTTTTTGTCTTTGGGGCCTTTCAGGAGGCTGGGCAGGACCACGCTGCGGGCCGGCAGGTTGATCCCGGCGGAGAGCGTTTCGGTGCAAACGCAGACGCTCAGCAACTTTCGCTGAAACAGTTCTTCGACCATCCGGCGGTAGCGTGGCAAGATCCCGGCATGGTGAACGCCGACGCCGCGCATCAAGATACTCTTCAGCTTGGGGCCAGCCCCTTGGCTCATCTCGGCAGCATTTAAATAGTCCGCCAGTTCGGCTTGCCGCCCTTTGTCGATCAGATGTTTCCCTTTGAGCAACTCGGCAACGGTCCAGCACTGTGCGCGATTAAAACAGAAAAACAGCGAAGGGGTGCGCCGCGCCGCGGGATCGCCGGCGGCAATCTGTTCGGCAAAATCGCCCAGCAACAGATCGGGCACCCACTCGAATTGCAGCGGCACTTTGCGTTCGGTACCTTGCACGAGCTGCAAGCGACGGTTGTGGGCCCGGGTCAGCCACTGGGTAAACTCCAGCGAGTTGCCCACGGTGGCGCTCAATAGCAGGGTCCGAACATGCGGCGGGAGTAACCCCAAAGTTAACTCCCAAACCACACCCCGTTCGGCATCGTTAAAGGAGTGGAATTCGTCCATCACGACCGAACCGACTTGGTTGAAGTCGAAGGCGTCATGGTTGAGCAGCCGATTGAGCAAAATCTCGGCCACGACGACCAGCACCGGCGCGTCGGGGTTGACTCGCCGGTTGCCAGTTACCAGCCCGACCGAACTCTCGCCAAACCCCCAGCGGACTGCTGACTGTTGGAGTTCGTCCAGCTTTTGATCGGTGAGCGCGATCAGCGGCGTGGTGTAATACATCTGAGTGCCGGTCCGCAGCGCTTCGTAGACGGCCGCTTCGGCGATCAGCGTTTTGCCCGTGCCGGT
>CAZHTX010000197.1:0-10098 GCA_964535475.1 uncultured Pirellulaceae bacterium | reverse complement strand
CGGTAAACATTTGCGTACATAATTTTATGAATATCTTCCGCTGAATAACCCCGGTCCAATAGCACTTGGGTGATCACGGGGTAAGTGGAGACGTCTTCAATTTGCTTGGGCAACATGGAAACCCCGTCGTAATCCCCCCCGAGCCCCACGTGATCGATGCCGCAATGCTTCACCAAGTGATCGATATGATCAACCAGATCGTGCACGGTTCCTTGGATAGGTGGATTTTTGGCCGCCCAGCGACTGACCTGAGCTTTGCGTTCCTGTTCGCTGACTCCTTCACTCTCTAGACGTTGCTCCAATTCGATGCGTTGGCGGCTGCGCTCGACATCAGCCGGAACAACGAAGCCGTTATAAAAGTTGACCATGATGACCCCGCCATTTTCGCGAATCGGGGCGAGAATATTGTCGCCCACGTTACGGGGATGATCAGCGACGGCCCGCGACGAGCTGTGGCTGTAGATCACCGGAGCGGTGGTGATCCGCAGCGCGGCGAGCATGGTTTCTGGGGAAACGTGAGAGAGGTCGACCAACATCCCCAGACGATTCATTTCGCGAATTACCTCTTCACCGAAGGGGCTGAGTCCGCCGCTGATGGGATCATCGGTGCAGGAGTCGGCCCAAGCCAGCGAGCGGCTATGCGTCAGCGTCATGTAGCGTGCGCCGAGCTGGTAGAGTCTTCTCAGATTGGCGATTGAGTCTTCGATGGAATGCCCACCTTCAACACCGATCAGGCTGGCAATTTTGCCTGCCCGACGGGCCGCATCGACTTCGGCAACCGTGGTCGCCCAAGCGAACGTTTCGGGATATCGCTGGCACATCGTCCGCACCAGTTCAATTTGCTCGATGGTGGTTTGAAACGCGATACCACGGGGTCCTGTGCTGGCTGGCACGAAAACGGACCAGAACTGGGCCCCCACGTTGCCCTCGCGGAGGCGGGGGATGTCGGTCATCAGTTTCGGCTGTCGCTGGGCGATATCGAGCTGGTCAAAGGAGGAAGAGGCCACCGTTCGCATGGCCCAAGGCAGATCGTTATGACCATCCCAAACGTAACCGCCGCGATGGACTTCGAGCGCCGCGGGGGAAACAACGACGGGAGCCGAGCGGTCATTCGTTCCAGCATCAAGCACAGCGTCGGCAGCCGGCCCTTGTTGAGCGAGCGAGGGAGTCGCCGAGCAGGCGATCAGCAGGACGGCTAGGGAGTGATCTCTAAAAAACCGAATCATCGCGGGAACAAGCCTGTGGAGCAGCGAACAAAATGAGCCTGGGATCGTTAACGAGCATCCCAAGCTGGGAGTCAACATGATAATCGAAGCCTGCGATCCTTGCTTCAGGGGTGACAGCCATCGCAACTGGCAGAATCGTGAGCATCGCAACAAGCAGTCGTCGCTCCGCCAGCAAAGCCAGCTGAATTCAAGCTCTCTTTCTCGTTCTGCATGCTGTGGGGAATTTTCTATCCTAGGTTTAAGGGGCAGCTGATGAACTCAACAGAAGGACATCGTTGCACCTGTGGCCTTTTTTGCGCAATGGTTTGCCTTCGAGATCGAGTGTACGTTTGATGTCTAGCGCCGTAGCAGACGATGTAATACCGATTAGCTTAAATACGCTGGTTTCATCCATTGATTTGGGAATGGACTTGTACGTGAAGAGCCCGTCGACCGGTGAGCTGAAGCTCTACCGGCAGGCGGACTTTCCGTTACATGTAAAAGACCTCGAGCGATTAAAAGCGCGAGGCATCAAGCAGCTCTATATTCAGAGTTCAAGTCGCGAGCAGTATCAAAATTACCTACGTTCGATTGCCGCGCCCGCGGCCGGTGGACCATCGCCCGAGTATTCCGCTCGCTTGGCCGCGGTCAACGAAGTCGTACGAGATGTCTTGGAGGGTGACTTCAAGAAAGGAAACAGCGACGCGGCGGTCAGTTCAGCGAACGAGCTTGGCTCGATGACAGCTGACTTAATCATGCATGATGAGTTTGCCGCCGCGGATATGATGCGGGTGTTGCATCATGACTATGCCACTTTCACGCACTCCGCCAACGTCTCCTTTTACGCATCGATGTTGGCGGCCGAGTTAGGGTTGTCCGAGGAAGAAGTCCAACAGATTGCCTCGGGTGGATTGCTGCACGATTTAGGCAAACTGGAGATCGATGACCGCATTCTGTGTAAACCTGGCAGGTTGGATGAAAACGAATTCCGCATTATTCGCAGGCATCCCACTGTTGGTTTCCGCCGTTTAGTGCATCGCAACGATTTATCTCAAGGCCAGCTAATGATGGTCTACCAGCACCATGAGAGGATTGATGGTGGTGGATATCCCACAGGTAGCGATGGAAATGACATTCATCTATGGGCTAAAATTTGTGCCGTGGTTGACGTCTTTGAGGCGTTAACCAGCCATCGACCTTATCGTACCCCGATGCCGCGCAAGCGTGCACTTGACATCCTTAACCGCGACAGCGGAACAGCGTTCGACTCGGAGATATTGGCATGCTGGGAAGCGATTATACTGAGCACTTGCAAAGATTAATTGATGATATTTGCTGGAGCATCGAGCTGCCCGCCGGCATGGAGAATTTTTTCCAAGAGACGGGACCGCTGCCAAGCATGGCGGGAGACGAACGTAAGGCGGCAAGACTGAGAGTCCGCACCAAGAGCGTGGCGATCAGCGAAATTTGCCTGCACGCTTGGCCGCGTCAGACCGATCCCTACGGCGTTTACATCTCAGACATTTCACGTTACGGCGTAGGCTTCCTGGCTGAGGAGCAGTTTTTTCCCGAGGAGCAAGTACGGCTGGTCTTACCTGCATTTTGGTTGGTCGCCCAGGTCGCTCGCGTGCGCAAGTTGGGACCGAATTGTTATCAGATCGGAGCCCGCCTGCTGCGACGCAATGATCCTGCCATGACAGCCTTTGATGTCCAGCAATCCGAATTAACCGAAGCGGTGCTGACTTAGCAGTCGGCAATGTCGCGAGCTACATTCTTAGAACCCTGAGCCGACGGCGCCAGCCCATTGCCGTCTAAGCACCTCGACATAAGACATAAGTCTTTCGGTCATATCAGCCGCCTGGCGCCAGCCTGCGGTTTTCACAGCTTTCGGTCATATCAGCCGCCTGGCGCCAGCCTGCGGTTTTCACAGCACAACACGCCACACCACCGGAAACCGCACGCTGGCGCGAGGCGGCTGATTCCGTTTTGCTTAACGACTTATTGGGAGGTGCTTACTTTGAGCCGACGGCGCTAGCCGCGGGCATTTCTGAGGTTCTCGGATAGGTTTTTAGTCTTTAGTCACTTCGCGTATATGTTATAACACCTCAAGCTGGCAACGTTAAACACATCACGCGAATCGGATAGGCATTGGCTGTTGGTTCTTGCCCAGCCTGGGCATTAACGGCCTGTTTGCCCGCGTGATCATAATTGGGCGCGGCAACGTCGATGCTATGTTCGACATAATGCCAACCGCGAGCCTGAATCCAATCGCGAAACTCATTCGCAATGAAGCGAAAAGGATCGCTCAAAAGAACTTGACCTTGCGGTTGTAAATGTTGCCGCAGCGACTTTTCCAACTCCGGCCAGAGGACTCGTAGGTAGGTTACGTCAGAGCCCAGTATCATCTCGAAAGGTGGTTCATCAGCAATGCTGTCCACGCCGAACCGCAGCCGCCGAACCTGACAGCGATTGGCTAACGAAGCAACCGTTAACTGCACCAACAACAGCGGATCACTGACTCCATCGGTGAGCGTGACCTGGGCCCCGCGGAGGGCGGCAGCCAAGCCGCCACGCCCGGTCCCGCAACCAACTTCCAACACGCGTTTATCTCGCAAATCATAACGATCAAGAAAGTGATCGAGTCCCGCCGCGGCTCGCCAAACGGTCGCCCAAAACGGATCGATCACATGCGTCTCACCCGCATCCTGTCGGCGGCAAGCATCGAGCAACATGCCATCGGGATCAGTGGCCGTGGCGATCCGCCAAGGGTGTCCGGCGATTGATTCATCGGCCCAGTGCCAAGCGAAGCGGCGCGAGGCGCGTGCCGCCAACTTCGACAACCGCTTGTTCTCGGTCGCGGAGGAATGGCGTGCGATTGTAAAGTTCGCTGCACCGCTAATATTCACTGGGCTGCTAATAATCACTGGGCTGCTGGCGATGCTAGCCAGGTTGCGACTTCGGGAGCGAAATAGGTCAGCACGCCATCAGCACCGGCTCGTTTGAAAGCCAGCAAGCTCTCCAACATGGCCGCTTGGCGGTCGAGCCAGCCTCTTTCGGCGGCCGCCGCGATCATGGCATATTCGCCGCTGACTTGATAAGCAAATGTGGGCACACCAAAAGTAGCTTTGACGCGGGCAATGACATCCAGGTAAGGCATTCCCGGTTTAACCATCACGCTATCGGCCCCCTCGGCCAGATCGAGCGCCACTTCGTGCAGCGCTTCGTTGCAATTGGCGGGATCTTGTTGATAGGTTTTTTTGTCACCGGTTCCCAAATTTCCCGAGGAGCCGACGGCGTCGCGAAAGGGCCCGTAAAAGGCGCTCGCATACTTGGCCGCGTACGACATGATCTGCGCATCTTGCCAACCGGCCGCGTCGAGTGCCGCGCGTATCCGCCCGCAGCGTCCATCCATCATGTCGCTGGGGGCCACGATATCGCATCCCGCTTCGGCTTGAATCACCGCTTGGCGGCACAAGACTTCGATCGTTTCATCGTTGACCACGTAATCGTCTTGGACTAGACCGTCTTGCCCGTGGCTGCTGTAGGGATCGAGCGCCACATCGCAGATCACCCCCAGCTGGTCACCAACCGCCTGTTTCACCCGCCGCACGGTGCGGCAAACCAGGTTGTCAGGATTAATCGCTTCCCGCGCATCGGGCGTCTTGAGCTGAGGATCGGTGGCGGGGAAAATTGCGATCGCCGAGATGCCCAGCTCCGCGGCGCGGCGAGCAGCATCGACCGTTTGTTGAATACCGAGCCGGGAGACCCCCGGCATGCTGGGGATGGGCTCGGAGGCCTGTTCTTGATCAATCACGAACAGGGGCCAGATTAAATCGGCCGTCGTGAGGTGATTTTCCGCGACCAAGCGGCGGGTCCAGGCGTGCCGTCGGAGTCGTCGCAACCGCGTGGTCGGAAAGGAACGGTCAGAGAATTCGAACATGAGGGAATGATTTTTCGGGTAGCGCAGGGCACGGGAATCAACAAATTCTGGGAGCGAGTGTTGCCGCATTGCTCCTGGGCGTCCAAAATACATCTACTGGCTTCCGCTCGCACCTCCCCCGCACCGACATTCTCGCGCCATGAACACTTTCTCCACGCGATACTTCGCGACAGCACAGCTGGTCCGCACGGTCCTGCTGGTTGGCTTCTTGACGCTCTCGCCCCCACTGCTCACTCCGCAATTGGTCGAGGGGCAATCGGTCCATGCTCAGGAACCGATCCGCGCGCTGGTAATCGACGGTCAAAACAACCATAACTGGAAAGTTACCACGCCGTTGATCAAGCAAACGCTGGAGGCGACGGGGTTATTCGATGTCGAGGTCGCCACCGCCCCAGCAGCGGGGGAGCCAATGGAAACCTTCGAACCAAATTTCGCTGCCTACGGCGTTGTCGTTTTAAATTATAATGGACAGCCATGGTCGGCAGCCACGCAGACCGCTTTCGAACAATTCATCGCCGGCGGGGGTGGCTTCATCTGCGTGCATGCGGCGGATAACTCGTTCCCGAATTGGCCAGCTTACAATCGCATGATCGGTCTCGGTGGCTGGGGGGGCCGCACTGAGAAAGATGGTCCCTACGTGCGGTTTGCGGAGGGGCAAATCGTTCGCCAACCCGAACCGGGACGTGGCGGTAGTCATGGCAGGCGGCATCCTTTTACCGTCGTGGTTCGCGATCAAAGTCACCCCATTACCGCTGGACTACCCACTGCGTTCATGCAAGCAGAAGATGAGCTCTACGCCGAACTGCGCGGACCAGCGGAAAATCTGCACGTGCTGGCGACCGCCTTCAGCGCGACCGAAACAGGTGGCACCGGACAGCACGAGCCAATCCTGATGACCGTTCACTATGGCAGCGGCCGCGTCTTCCACACCACCCTGGGCCACGACGCGACAGCCATGCAAGGCGTGGCATTTCAAGTCACCCTGCAACGGGGAGCCGAGTGGGCAGCGACCGGCAACGTTTCTCAACCAACCATCGATCCGCAGCTGTTGTCGAATCGAAAAGCGATTCTGCGCGACCCGGCAACCCTGGGAGCGGGGGCCAAACTGGTCAATGCCGCAGAGATGCCAAACCCGCAAACGGAAGGCTGGACGCCCCTCTTCAACGGCCAAGACCTAAACGGCTGGAAACAACGCAACGGCACGGCCAGCTACGCGGTCGAAGAGGATGTGATTGTGGGGCGAACGGCGGTTGGCAGTCCTAACTCGTTCCTCTGCACCGAATCTGACTACCGTAACTTTGAACTTACCTTTGAAGTAAAAGTAGACAATGGGTTGAATTCGGGTGTGCAAATCCGATCTTTGAGCTTGCCGGAATTTCAATCCGGACGCGTGCATGGCCCACAAGTTGAAATCGAAGCTTTAAATGATGCGGGCGAAGGCGATGCCGGTTATATCTATAGTGAAGCGACCGGCCGGCAATGGCTGAGTGTCGAACGCCCCATTCAAGATGCATTTAAGAACAATCAATGGAATCGCTATCACGTCAGGGCTGTGGGCAACCGCCTGCAGACTTGGGTGAACGGACGAAAAATCGAGGACCTCACCGACGACGAATCGTCGTTGGTCGGTTTCATCGGTTTACAAGTCCATGGCATCGGCAAGGATGAAGGTCCCTACGAAGTACGTTGGCGCGATTTGAAAATCCGCCCGCTTGCTGACGACGCTGAAGTTATTTCGGAATAATAAAAAATGCTGCTCTTGCCACGCTCGATTCACCCGCTGCCAATCAACCGATTGCTGTGGGCCGGTACGTTATTGTTTTGCCTCGCCCCGGGTGGCTCTCCAGCCCTTGCCGAAGACAAAGCCCCAGCGGGAGACAAGGCAACCGCTGGAGACAAAGCAACGTCACCGGAATCAGCCGAAACAGATGTGTTAGCGGGGCACAGCTACCATGGCGAAGCGTTCAACGCGGGCCCTCGCCAAGCCGCCGTGCTGATCGACGGTTTGGGGAACGTCGATTTTAAAACCTCCGCTAAGGAAGAGCTGACGCAAAAATTGTTCAACCAGGGAATCGCCGCCCTGCACGGGTTTTGGTACTTGGAAGCCGAACGCTCGTTCCGCCAAGCGGCGGCCCTGGAGCCCGATTTGGCAATCGCCTACTGGGGCATGGCTTTGGCTAACACGAATAACATCGAACGGGCCCGTGGCTTTATCAAGGAAGCGACCGAACGACGAGAGCAAGCCAGCGAGCGCGAGCAAATGTTGATCGACGCCACGGCAAAAGTTTTAAAGGAACCCGGCAAAGAAGAATCAAAAGAAGCAAAAGAACGCCGCCGTCGTAATTATTTCTCCGACCTCGAACGCGTGCTTGATAAATATCCCGATGATATTGAAATCAAAGCACTCCTGGCGGTTGAAATGTGGATGGCCAATCGAGCGGGCGTACCGATCGTCAGCTACTACGCCGTCGACGCCTTGCTCGACCAAGTCTTCGCCGCCAATCCAATGCACCCAGCTCACCACTACCGGATTCACTTGTGGGATTCGCGAAGAGCCGAGAATGCGCTCGAGTCGGCCGCCCTGTGTGGCCCTTCGCTGCCGGGCATCGCCCACATGTGGCACATGCCGGGACATATTTATTCGCGCCTCGATCGCTATGCCGATGCCGCTTGGCAACAAGAAGCTTCCGCCCGCGTTGATCACGCCCATATGATTCGCACGCGACTGATGCCGGACGAAATTCATAACTTTGCGCATAATAACGAATGGCTAACTCGCAACTTGATCTACCTGGGGCGAGTCGATGATGCACTCGAGCAAAGCCGCAATTTGGTGGCCATGCCGCAGCACCCTAAATACAACTCGATGACCGCCCGCGGTAGTTATCGGTACGGTCGCATTCGACTATTGCAAACCTTAACTGAGTTTGAATTGTGGGACACACTGATCTCCGAAGCTAACGGGCCCTACCTGCTGCCGACCGACGATCCAGGCTGGCAAAACGAACGGCTCGCGTGGTTAGCGGTGGCTGAGCATCTGACCGGCAACGCCAAAGCGGCCCGCTCTTACGATCGCCAACTACGCGGCCGCTTGCTTGATCTGCAAAACCGGCAAATCGAACTGGAAGCCAAACAAGACGGCGAACAACCAAAACCAATCGAGGAAGTTGCTGACGAAGAGGAAGAAACCGAAGAAGAGACTGCTGACGAAGATGAGACTACGGAAGAAGATGCGGCAGCGGTTGAGCAAACTGAAGCTGAGCAAACCGAAGCTGAGAAAGCGGCCAAGAAAGAGCTGGAAAGAGAAATCTCGAGAAACAAGGCCGATATCACTGAACTGGAAAAATACATTGCTTTACAGCGTGCCGCGGCAGCGGTAGCGGCCAAAGATGCCAAAGCTTTCGAAGAGCAGATTGGCAAAGCGGGGCGGATCGAAACGACCTTGAAGGCATCTTGGTTGGCTCAAGTGGGCAAACTGAAAGAGGCCAAAGAGGAGCTGGAAAAGCTGGTGAAGGACAAGCAAGGACAAGTCCGGCCCTTGGCAATTTTGGTGCACACGCTGTGGCAACTGGGCCAGAAGGAAGACGCGGTGACTCGTTTTGAAGCGCTGCGAAAAATGGCGGCAGATGCCGATCTGACAACGCCCCTGTTGGCTCGCTTGACTCCCGTCGCCGAACATGCTGGACTGTCTGGCAATTGGCGGATCCCCTATGAAGCGCCGGACGACTTGGGGCCGCGGCCAGACCTGGAGAGCCTGGGACCGTTTCGCTGGAGTCCTTACCAAGCCCCCGAGTGGACCGCGTATAGTTCACAAGGTGATGAAATCACCGATCAACAGTATGAGGGAAAACCTCGCATCGTGATTTTCTATCTAGGCTTTGGTTGCCTGCACTGCGTGGAGCAGTTGACAGCCTTTGCACCGTTGACTGAGGATTTTTCCGCCGCCGGTATTGAGATCGTGGGAATCAGCACCGAGAATTTGGCCGAGTTACGTAAAGGTATGGATCGCTATGAAGAGAGCATTCCATTTCCGTTGCTAGCGAGCGATGAACAACGATCGTTCAAGGACTATCGTTGTTGGGACGATTTCGAAAACCAACCTTTGCATGGCACCTTTTTGATCGACGCGCAAGGCCGTGTTCGCTGGCAAGACATTGGTTACGAGCCATTTACCGACGGCCAGTTTCTATTGGAAGAGGCTGAGAGGTTGCTAGCGCTGCCAGAGTAACTTTCGCAACAGCTTAGCACGTTCATCCATTCCCTCGCACCGCCAAGTCCTGTCCGCCATCACGTCTCGTTTGCCTTTCCTTCGTCGTTCACCATCGCCCGACGAATCGGCATGGGCGCCGCTGTCGATTCCGATTTATCGTGCCTTTTGGCTCGCATCGTTGATGTCGAACCTGGGCACTTGGATCCATGAGACGGGTGCCGCTTGGCTGATGACCCAGCTGGACGATTCGCCATTGATGGTTTCATCGGTGCGGGCGGCGATGGCGCTGCCGTTATTAATTTTGGCACTGCCGGCTGGGGTATTGGCCGATCGCGTGGATCGGCGGCGCTTGCTGATTGGCACGCAAACCTGGATGTTATGCACGGCCGCCACGCTGGCCGCGCTGACTTGGCTGGAATGGGTGACGCCGAGCATCCTGTTGCTGCTCACCGGAGCGATGGGGTTGGGGATGGTGTTGCACGCGCCGACTTGGCAAGCCTCGGTACCCGAGTTGGTCCCCCGGGCGCAGCTCACTTCGGCAATCGCATTGGGTTCGATTAGCTTTAATTTGGCGCGGGCGACCGGACCGGCCGTGGGCGGACTGTTGGTGGCTTGGCTGGGCTCATGGTCCGCCTTTGCCGTGAATGCTGGTTCGTTTGCCGGCGTGCTGGGGGTGCTGATTTTTTGGCGACGTGAGGAGCGTGAATCGGCGGAAGGCCCTTCATTCAAGGCAGCCTTATTCA
>CAZHTX010000196.1:0-10103 GCA_964535475.1 uncultured Pirellulaceae bacterium | reverse complement strand
GCAGGGGATACCTGTTGCGTTGCGAATCGTTGATGATCGACTGGGGCCCTCGAATCCGACAGCGGACTGGGATTCGGTTGATGGGTACAGTTGGGTGTTGGTGCGGGGATATTCGTGGTGGAGTGGGTTTCGGATTGACGATGTGGGTGGGGACAGGTTGTCTCGGACCGTCAAGCGTCGCAGCTTTAAGCGAATGGTTGGATTGGATCTTCATCCTCGGGTGCGTGGTCTAATAGCCCAACCGCTGAACGCGGAAGTAATTCCACCTTCTGGCAGTCGCGCGACAGGAAGACCGATAACTCGATTGATGCGGTTATTGCAGCCGGACTCACGAGACATTTGGGCGATGGTGGTATTTGCTCTGATCGTGGGTGTCTTGACGTTGGCGGCACCGCTGGCGGTGGAGGCATTGGTTAACACGGTGGCCTTTGGTCGGTATGTGCAGCCGGTGTTAATTTTGTCTTTGATGTTGTTCATTTTCCTAGGGTTTGCGGCGGTTTTGCAATTGCTGCTGGCAATTATCGCGGAGATGTTGCAGCGGCGGTTGTTCGTGCGCATTTCGGAGGATTTAGGCTATCGTTTGCCGCGCGTTTCGGCCGCCTCGTACGACGGCAAGTACGCTCCTGAGTTGGTGAACCGGTTCTTGGACGTGGCGAACATTCAGAAGGCCACGGCTTCGTTGTTGTTGGACGCGGTGAGTCTAGTGGTAGCGGCACTGGTCGGCATGGCGGTGCTCGGTTTCTACCACCCCTTTCTGCTGGGCTTTGACATCGTGATGTTGTCGCTGATGGCCTTCACGATTTTTGTGCTGGGCCGGGGGGCGATTGAGACGGCCAATCAGGAATCGAAGAAAAAGTATTATTTGACCGCTTGGTTGCAAGATTTAGTGCGTTGTCCGACCGCCTTTGCGTTGCATGGTGGCCAGCGATTTGCGTTGGAGCGGACTGACAAGATGGTGATCGATTACTTGGATCTCCGTCGTCAGCACTTTAGAATTTTGGTGCGGCAGATTAGTTTCTCGCTGTTGATGTACGCAGTTTTCATGACTGTGCTGTTGGGCCTGGGTGGCTGGCTGGTCATCATTGGGGAAATTACTTTGGGGCAGTTGGTCGCTGCGGAATTGATCGTTGGCGTGGTGGTCGGCGCGTTTGCCAAGATGGGCAAGCACATGGAGAGTTTTTACGATTTGATGGCTTCGGTCGACAAAGTGGGGGTGCTACTGGATTTGCCCACCGAAGTTATTGGAGGACCGTTGCAAATCGATGGTGCGGAAGCGGCCCGGGTGCGACTGCGTGATTTGAATGTTGACGCTGGTGGCAAGCGGGTGATCAAGCAATTTTCTGGAGATGCGACGCAAGCTGGACTAACTGTCATTGCCGGACCGCCAGCGAGCGGAAAAAGTACTTTGGTCGAAGTACTATCGGTACGCCGCGTGCCGTCTGGTGGGGATATCATTATCGATGGCAATTCGCTCAGCCAACTGGACAGTGAGACGCTGCGATATCAAATTGGTTTAACACGCGACATCGAGGTGTTTTCGGGGACGTTATCGGAAAATGTCCATATTTTCCGACCGAACATTCGGCTCAGTGACGTCCGAGATGCGTTGGAAGTCGTGGGGCTGACCACCGAAATTCGCAACTTGCCCGATGGTTTGGATACGCCGTTGTCGACGACCGGAGCCCCGTTATCTCGCGATCAGGCTTTGCGGCTGATGATAGCGCGGGCCATTGTTGGCAGGCCGAGGTTATTATTAGTTGATGGAACGTTGGACGGGTTGGCCGATGGGTCCTTGGAAAAGGTGCTCGCTGGACTGACTCAACAACCCCAGCCTTGGACCTTAGTGGTCGCCTCGGGGCGACAAGCTGTGAGAGCGCGAGCTGATGTGGTGTGGTGGCTCGGGAAAGAGGAAATTGCACCCACGGTGGGTGGCCAAGGCAATCAGTCAGCGGAATAGGTAAATAGTCAGAATGAGTGAATCGAACCTGTTTGAATCGCGACATTCGAGCACTCCGGTATCTCTGGGTGAGACACTGGAGTCGCCTACTCGCGTGACTCAACCTGAAAACGAACAAGCTAGTAATCCTCGGCTGGTGGACATTACTCCCGCCAAGCCGTTGATATGTGCTGCGCGGTTGGTCCATTCGACCGATCGGATTCGCAACTTTGCAGCTTTCCTGCTCGCTGCGCTCGTGATCACTTTAATCGCGATGGCTTGGCTGCCTTGGCAGCAGTCAGCGCAGGGCTCGGGACGCGTGGTGGCATTTTCGCCCGGGGAGCGGCAGCAACGGATCACGGCACCGGAAAGCGGGGTGATCTTTAACGTCCCCGAAACGTTGGTCGAAGGCAGCTTCGTAAAGGAAGGGGACTTGCTGCTGGAGATTCAGCCGTTTGCCGCCGATCTCCGCAACCAGCTGGAGTCGCAGGTAAGTAATTACAGGACCAAATTACAGACGGCAAAAATTAAAGCGGAGGCTGCTCGCCGAATGGTTACCGATTTTTCGGAGGCCAGAGATTTTGCCGTCGAGAGCGCACTGGAAAATGTCGAGGCGGCGAAGGCAAAGCTGCGCGCCAAAGAGAAATTGCTGGTCAAGTACCGATCGAAAGTCGATCAAGCGGAGTCGAATTATCGGCGGCAAGAAGGCTTGACCCAGCAGCGAATTAAGCCCGGCGTAGAGCTTGAATACGTTCGCGTGGAACGGGATGCGGCGAGAGCTGAACTGGAGGCTGGTTTAGAGGATGTCAAGCAGGCCGAAGCCGAATTGGCCAGCAAGCAGGCTGAACTTGAACAGAAACGTAGTGAGGCTCAAGCGAAAGTCGAGAAAGCCAAGTCTGAGGAGCAAGCCGCGTTGGGCGAAATGGAAACGGTCCGGAAGGATCTGTCCGACATTGCAATTAAGTTGGACAAGTTAGGGCGTTTGAAGATAACGGCCCCCCGGGATGGCTACATTTTCCAGTTGCCAGCGTTTCAAGGTTCCCAAGCGGTGAAAACCGGAGATTATCTACTAACCTTTGTCCCCACTGCCGATGAATATGCTGTGGAGCTGTTGATCAACGGTAACGATATGCCATTGATAGACCCCGGCGACCATGTGCGGATGCAATTTGAAGGTTGGCCAGCGGTCCAGTTTTCGGGTTGGCCCGAGATGGCTTTGGGGACCTTTGGTGGTGAAGTTGCGTTGGTCGATCCGACCGACGATGGCACAGGTAAGTTCCGCATCATGGTGCGTCCGGATCCCACCGAAAAGTGGCCCGATCCAGCGCGACTGAGGCAGGGTGTACGAGTCAACGGTTGGGTAATGTTGCGACAAGTCTCGTTGGCTTTCGAGGTGTGGCGCCAATTGAATGGATTCCCACCACTGCCCCCAGAACAGAAATCGGGAGGTGGCAAGGATGCCACGAAAGTACCAAAGTTACCATAGCAATCGTTCCAGCTCGATCGCCTCCGGCAACTTCGTGCCGCGAGGCTGGTTCGGGTGTTTGTTAGCATCGGCAGTCGTCGTCGTTGGCGGCTGTCAGACGAGCCAATTTGCCAGTTTGGTGACCAGGGGCGAAGCCGGTCAGGTTGCCGACGCTGGTTCCGTGTCGAGTGATCGAAACGTTATTCCAGCGGCGGTAGCTCAACCGGCAACCGCTGATTTGGCAGTTTCGCAACCGACTACGGTCGCTCGCCCGGTGGTTGGACCTCCGGCAAGTTGGCAAGCTGAAGATTCCCCAGCTGCGGGCCCGGTCTCGTTGGTGGCCACTCAGGACGGAGAAGTTTTGCCACCAGCCGTTCGGCTGGCACCTGAGATTGAAGGCGCCCCCGTCAACTCTGCTGCGACAACTGATGCGCCTCCCGGAGCGGCTGGTGACCAGGCGACTGCCGGTGGTGCCAACGCGGATCCTGCTGCTGCGGACGATGCTGAGGGAACGGGTGCCGGAGCCCGCCAGCCGGTGCGGAGCATGACTCCGTTGGCTTTGGAAGATGTCGTTTTATCGACGCGGGTGACGTTTCCGGCGATTCGTCAAGCGTTGGCGTTGCGGGACGAAACGGGAGGCAACGTGATTGCCGCTCTGGGTAGCTTCGATGATGTTTTGGAAGGGCACACGCTGAATCAGCCATTGGGCTTCTATGAGAACTATCGGCACGGCGTGGCTCTTAAACGCCCCTTGGTTTCCGGTGGTTACATGTATGGTGGTTACCGCTTGGGGGATGGCAATTTCGAGCCTTGGTACACTGAGCGGGAGACCGACGAGGCGGGCGAGTTCAAGCTGGGGTTTGACATTCCGTTGTTGCAAAACCGCGCGATTGACAAGCGGCGAGCGGAACTGCAAATGGCCAGACTGCGGCGAGGGCAAGCGGAGCCGGAGATTCTTCGCGAAGTGCTCGATGTCCAAGCGGCGGCGGTCGATGCGTATTGGCAATGGGTGGCTGCTGGGCGGAACGTCGAGATTCAGCAAGCGTTGCTCGATTTAGGTTTGCTTCGCGGCGAGTTGATTGATGCTCAATTTGCCAGCGATGACGTGGCTCTGTTCACAAAAATCGATAATCAACGTTTGATCGCTGGTCGCCGCATCAAATTGATTGAGGCTGAGCGGAAGTTTGGCGAAGCGGCGGTCAAGTTGTCCTTATACCTGCGCTCGCCAACCGGCGTGCAGGTGTTGCCAGATCCGTTTGCTTTGCCCGGTAGTTTTCCCGAACTCCAACTCGTGGATCTTAATCCCGAACAAATCATCTCGGTAGCAGTCAGCGACCGGCCCGAGGTGCAGAGTTTGCAGTTTGATGCCTCCGTGCTGCGGGTCGAGTTGGAACAGACATTGAACCAGTTGCTACCTGAGTTGAATTTGGCGATGGAGGTGTCTCAAGATGTTGGGGAGCCAGCCAGCTCCAAACGTGATAAATCCGAGGCCACTTTAGCAACGGGCGTTTATGGTTCGGTACCTATCCAGCGTCGCTTTGCCCGCGGTAAAGCGGCTTCGTTGCGTGCCAAATTGGCTCAAGTTGATGCCAAGCTGCAGCTCACTGAAGATAAAATCGCCAACCAAGTCCGGCAGATCTTGATCACGCGCGCCGCGGCAATCGATAAGATTGATCAGGCGAAGGAGAATTTGGAGTTAGCCGAAAAAGCGTTAGAGTTGGCAGTCGTCGCGGAACGCCAGGGCGAGTTCACTTTGCCGGTGTTGAACATTTACGAAGAGTCGGTCGCGGGCGCGCGGCTGGAACTGGTCAATGCACAAGCCGAGTATTGGACTCAGGTCGCTCTGTTGGTGTTGGCCCAAGGGAACGAGTTGTAAGCGCGAAGGTGAGCCGACGGCGCTAGCCGCGGGCGTTTCCGGCAAAACGATGATCAAACGCTAGGCCCGACTCTTCCGATCTACGGAAACCAACGCTTCAGCTTCAAGCAATGACGCTCCAGCACATTCCAGCTGAGCATCGCCAACAGCACGCTGATGGCAAACATCACGGTGGCGTACAGCAAGCTGGCTGACACACCAGCCAGCACCCCAGAACCGAGCAACGTCGTCAGCCCGGCGACTGACCAAACGCCCGCCAGCAAAGGAATCAACGGGCTTTGGATAATGTACATGCCGTAGCTATATTTGCCCAAAAATCGCAGTCCGCGACCGCGAAAAACTCTGGCCAAAAAACTCTCCTTATCAGCGGTCAGCAACAGCACCAGCCCACTGCCCCATAGCATTGCCCAGCTCGAATGCGAAATCGTCAGCAGGCGATCGTGCCGCAATCCTAAATAGACGCAGGCGGGCAGCGTTAACATAAAAATCACCAAGGCGACTCGCCGCCAACCGCTGAGCCCGCGACTGTGGTGGGACAGGCCGGCAATCGCGCCTCCCAGTAGCAACCCGTCAAAGCGAAAGCCGCTAGCCACATCCGGCGCCACCCCGTTGTCAGAGAGCATTGCAAATAGGATGCGACCGGCAGCACATAGCATGGCCGTCAAGGCGGCAACCAGGATGGTGCGGCGAACACCCAGCACAAACACGCAGAGGGGCCACAGCAAATAAAAGTGTTCCTCAACCGCCAGCGACCAAAAGTGATCGAGCGAGCCGAAGCACCACTGGTCCAACCAAGCACATCGCATGTTGCCCAAATAGGTCCAGAGATAAAACTGCTGATCAATCGCTTGTTGAAACGGATGGTCGCTCCAAAGCCAGGGAATTACGAACAAAAACATCGCCAGCGAGGCGAAGTAGAGTGGAAAAATGCGCAGCGTGCGGCGGGCTAAGAAGTTGCGAAAGTAATGGGGTTGCTGACGACTTTGCAGCAGGATGCCGGTGATCAAAAAACCGGAGAGGACAAAAAACAAGTCGACGCCGCGGTCGCCAAAATGAATCAGTTCGGCCAGCCAGCGTCCTGACCAGTGTTCGGTGGGAATGTCACGGAGAAACCGGTAGGCGGTGACAATCAGAATTGCCATCCCTCGGACTCCGTCGAGCTCCAGCAGATGGACTCCGGGTGTCCAGACAGCAGCGACTTGCGATGGTGATTGGCTGGCTTTTTGAAGCATTGAAAGGGCGTCGACAGCTGTGGGAGGCTGGTAACTGCAATTTCAAAGCCTAGCTCATGGGAAGCGGCCAGCGCCAGATTTTAAAAAGTCGAATAGGCATCCTGCCTGTAAGTAGAATATGTATCCTGCCTGTAAGTGGAATAGGCATCCTGCCTGTAAGTGGAATAGGTAGGATGCCTTCTTATACCCCAGAAGTCATCCTGCAATGCTCCCCTGCCAGCTCGTCTGGCAGGAAGCCGAGGTTGGCAAGCTAGTGGTTTGTCAAGAATAAGAATTCGGGTCGCCTTCTTGAGCCGTTTTGGCGCTAGCCACGGTTTTGTCGCATGAACCGTGGCTAGCGCCAAAACGGCTAACCCTAAAACTGAACTCTGACAAACCACGAGACGAGCTCGCGGGGGTCAGAAAAGTTGTGGGGTATAAAAAGACATTCTTCCTGCACAAAAAAGCACCATCTCCATTCGCTCCGCGGAAAGTGTTTTTTTTCCAGGGACTTTCGGCGGAGCGAAAGGTGACTTTTTAGGGGGCGACAACCAGTTGGTTTTCGACTTCGCTAACCCCTGGTTCTAATTTCACCAACAGCCTGGCCATGCGTTTGTCAGAATCCGATTTAACGGAGCCGATCAACGTCGCTCGGCGGCCTTCCATCTGCACGTTGACATTCGTGAAGCGAACTTGTGCGGCGATCGAGTCGAGCCGCACGTTGATGCGATTGCTGACCATGGGAGGCGGCATGGGGGGCAATTCGATGCCGGAGAGCAGACGCGTTCGCACGGCTCGCTGAGTTTGTTGAGTCTGCCCGAAGCCGAACAACTGGCTCAAGCCACCCAATCCGCCGAGCCCGCCGAGACCACCCAGTCCGCCGACGCCGCCACGCGCACCACCCGCTGCGGCCCCTCCTTGGCCGGGGGCCACCCCGCCTTCGCTTTGCCGCGCGTCGGGGGCACCTGAGCGCTGCACGCTGCCTTCGCCGGAAAAAATCTCTGAAGGATCAGGGAGACCGCTACCGGTACCGCCGCCACCTGCCTGACCGCCCGTCTGCCCTCCGGTTTGCCCGCCGGTTTGAGCGTGTGCGTTGCCACCCAGCAGCAGCATTCCCAGCAAAATCGTGGGTCCGACCAGTGATCTGGCTGGGCGATTGGCGAGTGTCATGGCGAGTTTCCTTAGGGGGGAAAGTGACGATTTGTGCGAACGATGACAGCCGACGAGTCGGTTTTTCGGAAAACGTGTGACGGTTCGCCTGTAACCTTAGTGGCTGGCCACAGGTATGCGTCACAGCGGGACACTCCCCAATGCTTGCTTATCGAAGCTGGGGAGCGGCAGCTGGAAACAAACCGAGATTCTTACCATTGTATCAGCTCGTCGCCCTGTGACGCTTGTAACACCACGATTTTGGCGGCACGCAGTTCGCCCGGACAACTTTTGACCATTACTGCATTTAACCACCAGGAATAGGATTATGTTTCGCCGACTTGGTTTTTCCTTGTTCGCTTTGCTGGCGATCGTCAGTCTCCGGACGCAGGCGGCTGAGCGGCCGACTGCCCCCAGGTTGTTGCCAGAAAAGACACTCGCCTACATTCGCATTGCCAACGTCAACGAAATGCGGGAATCGATGGCCGGTTCCAGCGTGGGCCGGATGATGGCGGATGAGCAGCTCAAGCCGCTGGTCGGTGACGTCTATTTGACGCTCGAGCAATTGTTCTCCCAAGTCAGCGACCGGGTCGGCGTGTCACTCACCGAGTTGCTCAGCCTGCCGCAGGGCGAAGTTGCTTTTGCCGTGGTTCCCATGGATGCGCCGGAAGAGGAAGCCAGCGACGAGCCGCGTGACAATTCCCCTGAAGCGATTCGGGCCCGGATCGAAGCTCGACGGAACCAGATGCCCGTTGGATTTGTGGCGATCGTGGAAACTGCGGATCAGACGTATTTAATGAATCGATTGGTCGAGCGGGTGGAGGAGCAGATGCCGCCGGCTGTCACCCGTTCCACACGGCTGATCAAGGGAACCGAGGTGGTGCGTTTGACTCGCGACGGCGCGCCGCCTTTTGCCTATGCCGAAAAGGATGGCACTTATCTGATGGGATTTGGCAACAACGTCGTGGAAGATGTGCTCGAACGCTGGGACGAAGGAAGTAACTCGGGGACGTTGGCGCAAAGCACTGACTTCGGCAACGTGATGAGCCATTGCGTGGGAGCTGAGGAGACGCGTCCCCAAGTGACATTTTATTTCGACCCCTACCACTTGGTGGAGCGGCTTGTGAAAGCCCAAGGTGGCGCGGCGGGTGCGATCTGGCCAATCGTGGATGGTTTGCAGCTTGATAAATTGAAAGGGATTGGCGGTAGCACGTTCTCGAGCCTCGACTCTGATTTTGAAAGCATCATCCACATTCACATGCTGTTGGAATCACCCCGCGATGGTTTCCTCAGCGTCATTCGTCCCGGCGAAGGATCGATCCAGCCTGAGGATTGGGTGCCGGATGATATCATCAGCTACACCACTTTGCACTGGGATATTTTGCAAACCTACGAAGGTGTGGGGCGGATCGTGGCTCGGTTTCAGGGAAGTGATGTGCTGGAACGGAGCGTGGAGAAACCTTTCAAAGAAGCTACTGGCGTCGATCTCCGCGCCGACATTCTCGAGCAAGTCACGGGCCGGATCGGAATTATTCGCTGGAACGAGCCACCAATGCGTTTGAACAGCAATACGCAACTCTGGGCATTGGAAGTAAAAGATATCGCCGCGGTCGAAGAAACGGTGGCCAAGCTGGCTGAAGTCGCCGGCAATCGTATGACGAAAGACGCTTACGCTGGTCAAGTGGTTTACGCGATGGGTGGCAACAATCGCGGCGGTAACTTTCCCGAAAACCTGCGTCGCCCCGAGCCGACGATCGCCTTTGTGGGCAACTATGTGATGGGCAGTGACAGTCGCCAAGCGATTGAGCACATAATCGACACCAAGGGTGGTCAAGCCAAGCGGCTGTCATCGTCGCCCGACTATGAGTTGATTGCCGGTGAAGTGAGCGGAAAGTTAGATTCCCAACAGCCTTTCTTGTTTACCTTTATGCGTGGTGAGGAAGCGTTGCGGCAGATCTATGAGTTGGCTCGCGATCCCAAAAATCAAGCTTTCTTACAGCAACAGGGTGAAAACAATCCGGTTGTCAAGATGTTCTCCGACACCTTGGAAAAGCACGAACTGCCGGCGTTTTCTGCCTTCAGTAAGTACTTTGCGCCGTCCGGCGGGTTCGCTTACGATGATCCCACCGGGATTCACTACTCGATTTTCACCCTGCGTCCGCTGGAGTAGGGCTGGCTTTCGGTTCTTTCGGTTCTATCAGCCGCCTGGCGCCAGCCTGCGGTTTTCATTGCACGCACGACGCCGGGAACCGCACGCTGGCGCGTGGCGGCTGATGAAACCGCACGGCATCAGCCGCCTGGCGCCAGCCTGCGGTTTTCATTGCACGCGCGACGCCGGGAACCGCACTACATCAGCCGCCTGGCGCCAGCCTGCGGTTTTCACAGCACGCACGACACCAGGAACCGCACTACATCAGCCGCCTGGCGCCAGCCTGCGGTTTCCATTGCACGACACGACACCAGGAA
>CAZHTX010000195.1:0-10114 GCA_964535475.1 uncultured Pirellulaceae bacterium | reverse complement strand
GGTTCTACATTGTAGAGCGATTGTCCCCAATCGCTTGCAGCGTTGCAAACAGCTGAGGACAGCGGTTCTACATTGTAGAGCGATTGTCCTCAATCGCTTGCAGCGTTGCGAACAGCTGAGGACAGCAGTTCTACATTGCTGCACACCAAACAGCTGAGGACAGCAGTTTTACATTGTAGAGCGATTGTCCCCAATCGCTTGCAGTAACCAAAAGTAAACATCAAAACTCACTCGCCGAAATAAGCGTTCGGAAAGCTCCGAACCAGAAACGGATTTCCTTGTTCCCGGATTGATTCACACGTATGCTCAAGGCTCTCGAACTATATGGCTTCAAGAGCTTTGCCGATCGCACTCGGTTTGACTTTCCCGAGGGGATCACCGTAGTCGTCGGTCCCAATGGCTCGGGGAAATCGAACATTGTCGACGGCATTAAATGGGTGCTCGGATCGCAGAGCGCCAAGAGCTTGCGTGGCAAGGAGATGTCGGATGTCATCTTCAAAGGGGCCAGCGATCGCAAGCCGGCGGGTGCGGCCGAAGCGTCGATCTTTTTTGACAACACCAGCGGTGCTCTGCCGTTCGAAGCCGACGAAGTCCAAGTCACTCGCCGCGTCTATCGCAGTGGTGAAAGTGAATACTTAATCAACGGCGGTCCTTGTCGGCTGAAGGATGTCAAAGACCTTGTTCGCGGCACCGGCATCGGCATTGATGCTTACAGCTTGATCGAGCAGGGTAAAGTCGATCGCATGCTGCAAGCGAATCCGAAAGATCGCCGCGCCATTTTTGAGGAAGCTGCCGGGATCAGCCGGTTCAAAGCGAAGAAGGTCGAAGCGGCTCGGCGGTTGGCTCGCGTTCAACAAAACTTGAATCGACTCGGCGATATTGTCGACGAAGTGGGCACCCGGCTGCAGAGTCTGAAAAGCCAAGCGTCCAAGGCGGAGCGTTATCGTCAAGCCAGCGACCGCCTGCGGGAACTGCGAACTTCGTTGGCTTGGACCGACTGGGCCGAGCTCAGTCAAGTGCTGGCCACGGCGGGGGATAAACTGCAAGCGGCTCGCGCAGAGCACGAAAGTGCTGAGAACGAGCATCAAGCGGCCGTCGAAGCGCGGCAAACGGCCGATCTGGCGTTGCAAGACGCGGCCACGCAAGCGGCTGACATCGAAACGCGACGGAATGATATTTCACGTCGCATCGCCAGCCTCACCGGCACGCGAGACGCCGACTATCAAGCCATTGGTGACGTCAATCGGCAACTCGATTCCGGCCGTCGTCGGTTGCGAGTGCTGCGCACGCAAGCTGGCTCGGCGGTCGCCGAACTGCGAGATTTGCGGCGGCGGCATCGCGAAGCCGAACAGGCGTTAACCGCGGCTCGCCAAGCCACCGGTGAAGCCGAACAAGTGCGTTCGGTCTCCAGCGATCAAGTGGAGGCGATTCGTCGCGAGCGCGATACCCTGCAAACCGAACACCTCGATGCGCTGCGTCAAGCTGCCGATTTGGAAGGCACCTTGCAGCGGTATCAGCAACGCATTGACGCCGGGCACCGTTCGCTCGATGCGCTCGAAGTTCGCGTCGAAGCTGGCACCGCGGCGGTCGACGAAGCGATCGAGGAAGTGTCGCGTTGCGTGCAGTTGATGACCGATCTCGATGCCTCGATTAAGCAACAGCAGATCGAGATCGATCAACAGGAAGCCGAACTGGGCCAGCATCGTCGCGTGCTGCAACGAAGACGCGACGAGGCGGCATCGCTGCGGGTGCGGTTGCAAGGGATCAGTGAGCGAGCCAACTTGCTGGAAGACCTCAACCGCCGGCAAGAAGGGTTGGAGACGGGAGTCAAAAACCTCATGGAAGCGGCTGGTCAAGTTACTTCTGGGCCGCTGACCGACGTCGTCGCCCTGGTGGCGAACTTGCTGGAAACCGACGTGCACGTGGCACCGCTGATCGATGTCGCTTTGGGTCCGCTAGCTCAATATCTCGTGGTGCGGGGCGAGCGTTTGCAGAAAGCGGTGATGTCGGGTGATTTAGGGCTGGCTGGACGCGTCGGTATCTTGCGTATCGATGAATTGCCAACTCGTCGCCCCGGTGATCGCATTCGCCTCGATGGTCTCAAAGGAGTGGTTGGTCGGGCGGATCGGATGGTTCGTGTCCAGCCCGAGTTCGAGCCGCTGGCTCGGCATCTGCTGAGCACCACGTGGTTGGTCGATACGATGCAGACCGCGATGGGGCTGCGGCGGTTGAGCGGAGCCGGGTTGCGGTTTGTGACTGGCGGCTGCGAATTGTTGGAACGCGACGGGTCGCTGGTGCTGGGACCGGCTGCCGCGGCGGCCGGTTTGGTGAGCCGCAAGAGTGAACTTACCTCCGCACAAAAAGAGCTGCAGCATTATCGCTATCAGCTGGATGAAAACGAGCAAGAGATCGAACGCTTGGCCGCCGTCGTCGATGGGCAAGCAGCCACGCTGGGACGGCTCGAACAGCAGCACCGCAAAAGTGTCACCCAGCGCGCCGGTGCGGAAGCGACTCGCGAAGCGGCGGTCGAGCGCGAACAAGCTCGCCGCTTGGCGCTCGCCGACTTACTAGCCCAACGCGACGAGGCTCAGGCGGCGCGTGACGAAGCCAGTGAACAGCTCGACGCGGTCACTTCGCAGCTGACCGAATGTCGCGATCGCATCGCCGAACTGGAGGCCAACAGCAAAACGATTGTCACGCGGCTAGCGGACCGTCAAGCCGAATTGCGAGCCGCCACCGACGTGGTGATGCGTTGCAGTGTCGATCTGGCTCGCGTCGAACAACGGGCCGAAGCGTTGCAAGCAACGCTCGAACAACAACAACGAGATCAGTCGCAACGCGACGCGGCGGTGGCCGAAGTGCACGACCAACTGACGCAAGACAGCGAACGCCGTGATCAAATCGAAATGCGGATTCTCGCCAGCGGCAGTGAACTGGCTGAGCTTTACTTGCGCAATGAGGCGGCCGAAAGCGAACTGCGCAGTTTGGCCAGTCGTGTGGCGGAGCTGCGTGAACAAGGTCGCCAACGTCAAAAAACCACCGACGCGTTGCAACGTCAAGTGACTAAAGCGGCCGAGCAAGTGCGTGAGATCGAACGCAATCGGGACGAGGCCCAGTTGCGGCGAACCACTTTGGCCGACCGGGTCCGCGAAGATTATCAGATCGATCTCGCTGGCGAGTCGCCTCCGGAAGACTTCGCTCCGCCCGAAGATCGCGCGGCTGTCGAGGAGGAAATCGTCAGCCTGCGGGCGCAATTGCAAAAGACCGGCGCGGTCAACATGGAAGCCTTGGAGGAATTACAAGAGTTGCAATCGCGTTATGATCAACTGCATGGGCAATATCAAGACTTAACCGCCGCTCGTGAATCGCTGGAACGGATCATCCAACGGATTAACACGGACAGTCGCCGGTTATTCTTAGATACGCTCGAAGCGATCCGCATCAATTTCCAAAAGCTGTATCGGAAATCATTCGGAGGTGGCTCGGCGGACTTAATCCTCGAGGAAGATGCCGATCCGCTCGAAGCCGGCGTGGAGATCATGGCCACGCCGCCGGGTAAACCATCTTTCTCCAACTCGCTCCTTTCCGGTGGCGAGAAAGCGCTCACGGCCGTGGCGTTGCTGATGGCTATTTTCCAGTATCGTCCCAGCCCCTTCTGCGTGTTGGACGAAGTCGATGCCCCGTTCGATGAAGCGAATATTGGTCGCTTTGTGACGGTGTTGACCGAGTTCCTGGATCAAACCAAGTTTGTGGTCGTGACGCACAGTAAAAAGACAATGACCGCAGCCAACACGCTCTACGGCGTCACGATGCAAGAGTCGGGTGTCAGTAAGCAAGTCAGCGTTCGCTTCGAAGACGTCACCGAGGATGGGCATATTAAGCGGGCGGCTTGATGCATTGTAAAACCGCTGTCCACAGCTGTTTGTTGTGCAGCAATGTAAAACCGCTGTCCTCAGCTGTTTGGTGTGCAGCAATGTAAAACCGCTGTCCTCAGCTGTTTGGTGCGATGCAATGTAGAACTGCTGTCCTCAGCTGTTTGCTGGTGTTGATATTGTAGAACTGCTGTCCTCAGCTGTTTGCTTTTCATACCCCGCAAGTCGCCGTGCATTGCTCCCCTGGCAGCTCCCCTGGCAGGAAGCCGAGGTTGGCAAGCTAGAGGTAAGCCACGATCTGCCGAACCTTATTCAACCACGAGACGAGCTCGTGGGACGCTGATGTTGCAAGCGATTGGGGACAATCGCTTTACAATGTAGAACTGTTATCCTCAGCTGTTTGCTGGTGTTGGTATTGTAGAACTGCTGTCCTCAGCTGTTTGCTTTTCATACCCCGCAAGTCGCCGTGCATTGCTCCCCTGGCAGCTCCCCTGGCAGGAAGCCGAGGTTGGCAAGCTAGAGGTAAGCCACGATCTGCCGAACCTTATTCAACCACGAGACGAGCTCGTGGGACGCTGATGTTGCAAGCGATTGGGGACAATCGCTTTACAATACAATCGCTTTACAATAACGTCGCCACTATCTCTGGTTTTAAACTGGCTATGTCGTTGGCATCATTGCGATCATCGGGCTTGAGGTAGAGATGCGGTTCTCCCGCTTCGTCGGTGGCCAAGAACCAACCGGGTGTGGTTCGCAACACTAGGCCCTCAGAAGTCTCCCCGCAGCGTGTCTCTATGACAGGACTTTCCGTCACCAGCGGCTCAGCCCAAGCGGTCGGCTCGGCCAACTGCAACAGCGACTCATTCGCAAATTCTTGAGCAGCTTGTGATTGCTCAGCCGCCGCCGGCGCCCCCAGCAAGTCCGCCAACGTGGCTCGCACTCGTTCGCTCGAAGCCGGTTGGGCACAGCGAATGGGGCCCAGGCCGGCCGCTTCGATCAGCAAGGGAAGCTGCACGCGATTGCTCCGCGGTGGACCTTGGGACGCGCCCAAGAAACCGTGCTCCCCGAGCGCGAATCCAGAAGTCGAGACCACCACCAAGGCAGTCGATTTGTCCGCTGCACGGCTCGCCGCAGCAATTTCCACCTCAGCCGATTCCCCAAACATGTCCGCGGACGGCATGACCAGCGTTTGACGCAACAGTTCCAGCAGCGAGTCGAGCAATTGAACTTGCGCCCCATAAGCGGTCATCCAGGCCAGCAGGAGATCGGGATCGTCGTCCGCGGAGAGTTGACAGCGCGGCGGCACGGCAGATAACCTAGCCTCCTCGATGGCCACTCGATCGGCCGCCAATCGCTCGTCCTCCTCCTCGTCATCCTGTTCGGGATTCCAAACCAATTCCTCGGGTTCTTCTTCACAGCGGGAGCAAGCGGCCGCGTCTTCGTCGAGCAAATCGTCTGAGGCCCGCAACTCCTGCGGTGCGTCCCACGTGTGCAGCAAGGCCGAAACGTGAATCCACAGCAATTGAGGTTCCGCGTCCGCTCGCGAGCTGTCGTTGCCCGTTCGCTCTTCCCCATTAGCCAGAGCCGATTCCCAGTGAGCCAGAGCCGATTCCCAGTGAGCCAGAGCCGTGGCAAACAATCGCCCCTGCAAAGTCTCTTCGATGGAAGCGGCCAGCGTGGCCTCCGCCGGCATCACCAGATGACTTTCCTCAAACCCACAACTGGTGGCCAGCTGAGCGACCTGCCGACAATCCGTAAACAGCAATGGTTTGTAACCGCGGGCGGTGGCCCAGTCAGCCAAGCGTTGGCAAGTCGGCTGGGCGTCGTGCTGGGGCGTGTCAGCCTGGTTTGTGTCCGGATTCGCCTGCGTCTGCCAAAATTCCTTAAGGACCTCTTCACGTTCGGTGCAGCTGGCGATCAAGCGATCGAAGACGACACCCTCGGCAGCGAGTTGATTCAAGCCCGGCGTGTCCAGCCAGGAGCAGCCGTACGGACCCAAGGCGGCGGTTGCCAACCCATCGACGCTGATCACAACAAGGGAGCGAGGGTGCATTATCAATAAAATTTTTGTTTTAAGGAAAAATCGTTTTCTAAGGAGTGGACCTAAGTGGGCAAAGCCAGCGGAGCGAGCTTTGTCGCAACAGGTTTCGCCGTGATTCCATCCTATCACGATCAGATTGCGGGCAAATAGGTTCGCCGACCAAGAGCCTATCCGAAAACCATTAGCCGCTTTGGCGCTAGCCGCGGTTCCTTTGGGTTTTCGGATAGGTTCCAAGTCGCCGTGGCAGAACCGGAGCTTTCCAAAAAATCGGTACCAGTTTGTTTTCGCCGGTGAAATGTCTGCCTGGCGACCTCAGTCGTCACGGGCAACGGCAGCCTAGAGTTGAAAAACGCTCGACTTACGAATCACACAACCACGCCTTAGACCAAGCTCCTGTCCGCGCCCCCGCAAAGATGTTCGTGATGCCAATTTTTCAACCTGAAACCGTCGACGTCTGGGGGCTGCCGTTTGCCCGCGTGACACTCACCGAATCGATCGACTGGATTGGCGACTTAGTTGCTCGCGGCACGCCCGAGTATTTGATTACCGCCAATTTGAACTACGTGATGTTGGCCGCCGAGCGTCCTGAGTTGGCCGCGGTGACGGCAGGTGCGATTGGATTGTTGGCCGACGGGATGCCGATCGTGGCCCGCTCTCGACGTGGCGGAGGGCCGAAGTTGCCGGAGCGAGTAGCCGGGAGCGAAATGATTTATCGCATCGCCGAGGGTTCGGCGGCGCATGGGTGGCGAGTATTTTTCCTGGGAGCCGCCCCGGGAGTGGCCCGCCGGTGTGCCGACCGACTGAGTGAGCTTTATCCGGGGATGCAAGTGGCGGGCGTGGAATCGCCTCCGTTTCGCGACTTAACTGCCGAGGAAGAATTGGCCCAGGAGCAGCGAATTCGTGACGCGGGAACTGATATTTTGCTGGTCGCGTTCGGGCAACCCAAAGGTGAGATTTGGATTTCCGAGCGTTATCAGCGAATTGGCGCGGCGGTCTCGATCCAATTAGGTGCTTCGTTCGACTTCGTCGCTGGTACGGCCCGGCGAGCGCCACTGGGATGGCAGAAAATGGGGCTCGAGTGGGCTTATCGGATGTTGAGTGATCCGCGTCGGCTGATACCGAGGTACAGCCAAAATGCTGCTTTCTTAGCAAAAACTCTCTGTCGCGATGTGCTCGGCTACTCGCCGCAAGCGGCAAATAGGTAACGCAGGCGAGCGATTAAGTCGCCCCGTTGTTCAGCCGGGATTGCCAGCGCGCGATGGTCGAGCACCACGCCACAGCGGGCTGCGATTTCCGCGTTTGGGCAGTTCCCGATTCTGCGGGCAATCCGCTGCGAGCGTTTGCTGAACACCGGAAACGTGGTCCCGCTGGGTAGGCCCAGCTCCAAAGCGGTGCGGACTTGTTGATCGCGAGTCGTTTCGTTGGGAGCCAACCAGGCCCATTTGTAGAGTGCCGGAGAGGCTGCAAAGGTTTCCGCAGCGGGTAATTGGCAGCCGTGGCAATCTGCCACAGCCTGGCTCAGCGCGTTCGCGGCGGCGCGGCGGTGTTGATTCCAGGTGTTTAGAGATTGCCACTGGGGCAGCAAGGCGGCGGCTTGCAATTGACTCAGGGGGTAGGTGTCACCGGGCCGTTCGAGCAAAATTTTCAGCCGCTGCTCGATGCGGGGATCGGACGTCAGGATTGCCCCGCCATTGCCACTGGTCAGCACCTTGCTGCCACCAAAGCTGAGTGTGCCGACATGTCCCCAGCTGCCCGCCGGTCGACCACGCACGCTGGCCCCGGGGGCTTGGCAGGCATCCTCCAGCAAGACCAGGCCGGCATCATCGGCCAGTTGCCGCAGGGCGGCCGCGTCGACCATTTCTTGGTAGAGATGCGATGCGATGATCACGCGTGACTTGGGGGTGATCGCTTTTTCGATTTCTTTTAAATCGATGGACCAACTGCCGGCGGCCACATCGACCATGACAGGTAAACCACCCACGGCGGTCACCGAACGGAAATTTCCTGGATAATCGAAAGCGGCCAAAATGACCTCGTCGGTGGCTTGGAGCCGGCAGGCGCGGAGGGCCAATTCCACCGCTGCTGTGCCGCTGGGGACCAAGCGAACATGAGCGACTTCCAGCTCGCTGGCAATCGCCAGAGCCAGTTGCTCGGCTGGTTGGCCGAAATATTCATGCCACTGACCGTTGGTGAGAGACTCGCTCAGGGAAGCCCAAATGGAATCCATCGAAGCGGGCCAGGGCCTCAGTTGAAAGGGGGGTGAGTTAGCGAAATCGGTCACAGTTGTGGACCCGGTCTGCGAGGCTGGGGTTGTGAGTGGTTTCGTAACGTCATATTATGCCGCGATTAGGCTGCACGGAGCTATTGCATGTTCCGACCCAAAACTAGCTTTCCCCCGTTATAGATTGTAGAGCGGACGTGCTCGATACCTATTACTTTGCACTGGTCGATTCAATTACCACCTTTTCGGAGGTGGTTTCGCAATTGGGCGTGCTTGCGCAAGCTGGTGGCGAGGCGGCTCAGCCCGCCGCAGAGGGGGGTGCTGCCGGTGGCGGTCCCGGACCTGCGGGGCAACCACCGACATTTTTTCAGGGATTGTTGCGAAGCCCACTGACCCTCTTTGCGGGGGTGATGTTTTTGTTTTACATGTTGGTATTGCTACCGGAGCGACGCAGGCAGCGGGAGACCGCCAATTTACGTTCGTCGCTCAAGAAGAATGATCGCGTGGTGACCACGGGCGGAATTTTTGGTGTCGTTGTGAACGTCAACTCAGATTCCGACGAAGTCACCATTCGCGTCGATGAATCGAATAACACGCGGCTGCGCGTGCTGCGTTCAGCGATCGGCACGGTAACCCCGGCTGCTACTCCGAATGGTAAGGACAGTGCGTCTGGTTCGTGACCAGCGTACAGCTCTCCTCGGTCGCTTTCGTTAATCCTATAAGCATAATCGCGGAAATCGGACTTCCACCAAACCAAGACCTTCCATGCTCGACTTCGTCCCCCAAGCCCTGCTTGACGCACTTTCTCCCGCTATGCTGCTGGCCCAGCAGGATGACAGCGGGATTTCCTGGCAGAATTATGCCATCCTCGCGACAGTCATCGCTGTTTGCGTGGTCCCGTTTCTGATCGGGAACATGTTGGCAAAGTCTCTGCAGATGCCGACTTACGGTTCGCGAGTTGGTGCGATCCTGCTCGCCGTTATCGCTTCGGTGATGGTGCTCGTGTTCGGCAAACTCGATTATGGCGTCGACCTGCGAGGGGGGACGATCCTGGTTTACGAGCTGGATCCCACCGCCTCGGTGCAAGCGTCCGATGACGGCCAGATGCGTCCGGTCAGTGCCGAAACGGTGATTCCGGCCTTGATTCGCCGAATCAATCCGGGGGGCACCAAAGAAATCCAGATTCGCCCTTACGGCGATACGCAAATTGAAATCATCATCCCCGAAAAGGGCGATGAAGCGATCGAGGACATCAAGCGGCAAATTACCCAAGCCGGTATTTTGCAGTTCTTTATCGTGGCCAATGACTTTAAGCACGAGTCATTGCTGGAAGCTGCCCGTGAGCAGAGCGCCAGTGAAGACCGCAGCGTGCGATTGAGTCGTAATGTCACCGACAGCGTCGGTAAACAGATCGGCTACTGGGCCGACGTCTCACGAGCCACTGTCGAAGAAGGCTCCGATGACGGCATCCGGCCGCTGCGTATCGATTTGCTGGGCAGTGGCGGATCGCCGAGGATTTACCCCTCCATCGTGCGAAATGCCGACACGGGTGCTTTTGTTAGCCTGCCTCCCGGGCTCGGAGGCGTCAACGAAGGTGCCAACATCGCCGCCTACATGAAGCAACAAGGCATCCGCGACCTGCAAATCTTGATGGTGGTCAACGAAACACTGCGAATCACCGGCGAACAACTCTCCTTTGCCGCCCGCGGGTTCGATACCGATGGCAGTCCGTCAGTGCGGTTCAGTCTCAAGGACTCCGGCTCGGCACGGTTCAGTAGGCTAACGGGCAACAACGTGCCCCAAAACAACATTAAGTACCAACTGGGGATCGTGCTCGACGACGAATTGTTATCGGCCCCCACGATTAATTCGGCGATTAGCGGTTCGGGTACGATTTCAGGTAACTTTACCAAGGAAGAAGTTGACTTCCTCGTCAATATCCTCCAAGCCGGCCAGTTGCCCGGTGCGATCAACAAGACG
>CAZHTX010000194.1:0-10159 GCA_964535475.1 uncultured Pirellulaceae bacterium | reverse complement strand
CGTCGACATGTCGGGACAAGTCGTGTGGCAACGTAATCTGCAAGAGGATTATGGTCAGGACACATTGTGGTGGGACCTCGGCTCCAGCCCGTTGTTGACCGACAAATCGATCGTGGTGGCGGTCATGCAGTCGGCGCCAAGTCCCAGCTATTTGGCCAGCTTTGATAAGTTGACCGGCGACGTGGTCTGGAATGTCAGTCGTGAACTTCCGGCACCTCGCGAAGCGGCTCAAAGCTACACTTCACCGATCCCAGCGACCGTCAATGGGCAAGAATTGATCGCCTTGATGGGCGCCGATCATTTGACGTTGCACGATGTTAAGACGGGCAAAATTTTGGCTCAGCTGGGTGGATTCAATCCCGAACAGAATGAGTTCTTCCGTTCTATCGCCTCACCGGTTGTGGCTGGCAATATTATTATTTGTCCCTACGCGCGGGGCACTTCGGTGACGGCTGTCGATATGGCCAAACTGCTCGCCGGTGCCGGTGAGCAAGCCATTCTCTGGCAACAGGTCGGCATCGGGGCTGACGTGCCCACGCCGGTCGTGCGGGACGGTCGCGTCTATCTCAACCAAGATCGCGGGCAAGTCTTAGCGCTCGATATCGAGTCGGGAGATACCGCTTGGGAACTGGAGTTGCCAAAGAATCGTAAGAACTATTCCAGCAGCCCGCTGCTGACCGGCAGCCACCTCTACCTCACGCGTGAGGATGGGCAAGTAATGGTGATCAAGTTGCCCGGCGACTCGGGGCAGCCCGAGTTGGTTTCCGAAAATGTGCTGGGCGACGATAGTGAATTCACCGTGGCCAGCCCGGTGCCAGTCGGCGACGGTTTGTTGTTCCGCACGCCCAATAGTTTGCTGATGATCAAATAGGACTGGCTGGCGAGTTTCACGCCAGTTTTGGTAGGAAGATGGAGGTAGGAAGATGGAGGTAGGAAGATGGAGGCGGGATTTAGGGGATCTCGTTGAGCGTATAATAGGCGTTCGCGTGCACGAGTGGTGTAGCATCTGCGGCTGCGCGAATGGCTTGCAGATCGAACTCGTGCACGTGCCCTTGGACCAGCCCGTCGACTTTCAAATGAACACTCAAGCCGTCTGCTGACACGTTGGCGGCGGTGACGGTGGGAGTGGTCTGATCGACTTCGGGGCTGCCATAACCGGCTTGATAAATGTGCGTGTAACTCGACAAGGCGTAGGAGCCAGGCTGAGCAGCCACATCGCGGTTCACCGGTTTGGTAAAGGTGATGAGAAAGCCATCGGGCCGCGCGTTGATCTGCTTGATTTCAAAGGGGACTTTGCCGGTCCACTCGAGTCGTTGCAAAGCATAAGGTTTGGGACCGCGGACCGGCCAACCTCGATTGGTGCCGCCAACAACTAAATCCCCTTGCGGCGTGAATTGGCAAGCTAGCAAGCCGGTCGCCAGCCCTTCGCGAAACGGATAGCAAGCACCTTGCCAGACGCCATTGATTTGCTCGGTGGTGGCCCGCATCACGACGCTCAAGCTGAAATCGCCGATGAAAATTTGATTCTCAAAAGGACCGAATTTTCCTTCGCTGCGATCGACGACGAACCCTGAGATCGAGCGGCCCATTTTGCGATAGGGAAAAACGACCGCGTAGGGAACCAGCTCCTCCACCCGTTGGCTTTCGATTGCCAGGCGGGATCGTGACTTCGGCTCCAATGGGACCGACGCAAAAGGGTTGCTGGCCGCTGCTTGCCCAGCAGTCGCTGCTTGCCCGCTGGCTGCTGCTTGCCCGCTGGCCAGTTCCGCGGCGTATGGGTACCAGTTAAAACTGGCCGGGTGCCCCATGAATCCGCCGGGCTGCAAGACTTTTAAGGAGCAGGAGCCGTTCCAGGGGCCTTGGCTTTCGGCGTAGAACATCACGCCATGCTCATTGGTGCCGATACCACAGGGGCTGCGGATGCCGCTGCAAACCGGGATTGTTTCGCCTTCCGGAGTGACTTTCACGCACCAACCTCGCAGGGGAACTTTGGAGCGGTACGATTCAGACAAACAGAGAGCGACCCAGGTGTTGCCAGCTTCGTCGGGTTTGGACCCGAAGGCGAATTCGTGGTAGTTGCGAAATCCCCACGCGTCGCTGAGTGTCTCAAAGGAGTCGGCTCGTCCGTCCCGGTTTTGATCCGAGACCCGCGTGACTTCGGTCTGCTGAGTGACGATGAATTGGCCTTTTCGATAGGCGAGTCCCGTGACTTCATCGAGGCCCGCGGCGTAGGTCTGAAATGTGGTTTTGGGAAATTTGTCAAAGGCTCCATCGACCAGCAAGATTTCACCACGTCGCGTGCCGATTGCCAGCCGTTGATCGGGCAGGACTTCGAAGCTGGAGGCTTCCAACGCCAGTTCATCCGGGAACGGAATGTCGACAATCCGATAGTACTTGGCTTCCTCTTCGGCTGTCCCCCAGTATTCACCGAGTGTGTCGGCCAACGCCCTCTCGGTGCTCGTGATGCCAAGCAGCGTGAGGCCAAGCATTGTAAGACCGCTCTTCAGCAACCAGAAAAGTCGCATATGTTTATTCCTTACCAAGTGTATTGCAGCTTGAGGACGGTCGCTTCCGCGGCAATGGTCAGGGGCACGATTAACTGCTTGCCATCCTCCACGTCAATGATCTTCGCTTCGTGTCGGGACTCGATGCGGACAATCAGCCCGTTGTCGATTTGAAAACCACCGCTCTCCAGCGGTGTGATGGTTTGGCCGTTGGCGGCGCGAAATCGTAGGTTGTCGCGAGGCTCGGGACTTTGCAAAGTCACGGTGCGATGGAGCAGGGGAGTGCCGCTGGTGGCAGCGAGTTGATCGACGAAATAATCTTCCACGGCGATCCCGTCGAAGCGATAGCGAAAACGGGGTCGTTGTTGCGAGTCGAGTTGATAGCCTTTGAATTGATGTCGCGGCGGGCGGCCTTCGTCGACCACCCACGGCTTGCTGAGCGAGTCAAAGTCGGGGCCCGGGGCGAAGCGAACCAGTGGTTTGCCAAGTGGTCGCACTTGCCCGTGCCCTTGGCTTCGCCAGACACCGCCGGGGTCGGCAAAGTCACCTTGCCAGATTATTCCCAGCCGCATTTGCTCGGCATCGAACGCCAGGTTGATGCGTTGCGGGTAGCCCACGCCAATTCCTCGTTTTCCGATCCCCGGATAGCTGCGTCGGAGCATGACCGCTTCGTCGCTGGCCAGTAGCGCCATCGGTTCGATCACCACGCCGCGTGGCTGCCGAGCCTGCCTGCCTTCGAGCAAGTATTGCCAAGTGGCTTCGATTTGCCGGTCAACATCGCCCTCCAATATGTCTTTTCGCATCGCCCGGTTAGCGGGCCAAAAAGAGGGCATGACCGTGTTGAGGCTGAGACTTTGCGGGTCGCGCATATAATGATAGAACCAACGCTTCTGCAATCGCTCGGCCATGTCCGTGAGGTCGACCGCTGGCATGTTGAGCGCTTCCTTAAGCTGGAATGTATGGCAAGCCACGCAGTTCAGCCCATCGCTGCCGACGATCTGAAAACCAGCCTCGCGGAGTTCCTTGGCGTCGCTGACTTCGGCAAACTTGGTCTCCGGCAGTTGGTCGATTTGCTCAAATAATTCGGCCAGATGGGCAACATTCTCGCCGCCGAACTGGGGCATGCGGGTCAGCAAATAAGGTCGAATGGGACGTCCGCTGACCAGCACCTGCCGCAACCAACGCGGCTGCAGTTTGGCGCCCACGTTGCTCAGCGTGGGCGGGATGCGGCCTTGCGGTCCCAAGTTGGGATTGGTCGTTTTAAAGTGCGGGTTGCGGTCGTCAGAAATGCCTCCCAATCCATTACGTTGATGGCAATGCAAACAACGGAAAGCAAGCAGCGAGACGGTCAGCTGGTCGTCGCGACTGAGTGCTTGGCCAGATTCCTGCAGATTAGATTCTTGCAGGCCCGCCTTCAGTAGCGTCCGCTGGGCTTCGTCGAGGTGAAACGCTGGCCACTCGCCGCTGTCGCCCGATAGACAACCTCGGGCCAGGTCGAGCTGAGCCAGCGTGATGCCGGTGGCTGTTGACTCTACTGTTGCTGTTGAGTCTGTTGTGGTTTCTAAGGCGACGTCGAGATGACAACGAACGCAGCCCTGACTGAGAAAATGCTGCCGGCCTCGCGCGACGAGCCGCGGATCGAACTCGGTCGGCTGGAGTTGGCTTTGCTCACTCGGATCTTGCTCATTCGAAACTTGCTCATTTGGGCTGCCCAGGCTCAACAAATAGCTGGCAACATCAATCGCTTCCCAGTGCGTTAAATGCAGGTGGGGCATTCTCCCCGAGGGGCGGACAGCCAGCGGATCACGCAGAAAAGCGGTCAGCGCCGCGAGGCTATACTTTTCAGCCAACTCGCCCATCGGCACGGAGCTGGTCGCTAGTGTTTCGCCGCCGGTGTCGTCACGTGGTGAGTGGCACGCCACGCAGCCCACGCTGTGAAACAGCATTTCGCCGCGAGCGGGCGAAGCGGGTTCGTCGCGACTTTCAACTGGCATCGCAGCCTCCGCGTCGCTTTCGGTTGGTCTTGCCAGCGAGCGGAGGTAGAGCGTGATCTCGGCTGCTGTTTGCTGGCGCTGATCGGCCGGTAAATTTGCCAGCATTGCCGGCATCGTGGTGCCCGGTTTGACTTGGTGCGGGTTGGCAATGAATTGTTCCAACCAGGCTGGTTTGAGGTGGGCGGCAGACCAGCTTAAGTTGGGTGGCTGCTTTGCCGAGACGAGCAGGTGTTGCTGGGAAGTGGCGTGGCAGGCAACGCAGTTCAGTTCTTGCAGCAAGGCCAGCCCTCGTAGCTTGGCCGGAGCCGCTGCTAGCTGGACTGCTGTGGGCTGCGGGCTCGGGGAGCTAGTTGTGCGCGAGAGGTCATAGACGTAGCGCACCAGATCGAGAAACTGTTGTCGATCGCGCAGTTGGTCGACAAGATTTTCCGGCATCGCGGAGATTTGACTGGGAACGACTTCTTCCACTGCTTGGCGATCCAAGCGGATGATAGCCAGGTCATCGCCGCTGCTGCGAAGCTCGAGCAGCGAGGCAGTTTCGCGGATGATTTTGCCGGTGACGATTTGCCCCGATGTGGTCAACACGTTGACGACCGCGAACCCTTCACGAATCTGCTTGGAGGGCTCCAGCAACGACTCCACCAAGTGCGCGATGGTGACTTGATCGCCCAGGCCGCTGAGGTCGGGCCCCAGCAAGTTCTGGTCAGCTCCGCCATGGCATCGCGAGCAACTGATGTTGGGCTGTGTGTAGAGGATAGCACCTCGCGCCGAGCTGCCTTGCTCGAGCACGTCGGCGGATAATACCTGCAGCGATTCGCTAAGTAATTTCTCTCGCAGCGAGCGCTTTTCCCCCGCGGACTGCGCGAAGGTTTGTTGGCCGCAGGCGAACAGGCTGGTGACAACGATGCAAAAAACAAACAGGGGGCTGAACAAGCGAAGCATAAACGTTAAAAGTCCTGGCGATACACATAGAGGCAACCGAGCAGCAGCATCACGAACGTAAAGCCTCCGCAGGTGGCGAGGGGACGAACGATGTTCAGCGATTCACGTTGAACTTCATTCCCTGAAACAATTTCCACATCGCTGCGGCCACAGATCAGCGCGATCACAGTTTCGCCGAGCTCGCTGGTTTGCGGCAAGATGTTACGCAACGGCGTAACGACCCAGGCGTCGACCGTTCGCCAGATATCTCGCTGTGGTGAGAGGGCCTCTTGTATTTCGCCGGAATTTGGGTCGACAGCGGTCAAGGAATCGATGTGGTGGGCGATCCAGACGTTGCCCTCCGGACCGTTGGTGATCGATTCAATGCTGCCTTGGTAGGGCAGGGCAGCTTCCTGTAATATCGGCTCGTCGTTAAGTGTGATCTCGGAGACGCGGTGTGTGGAGAGCAGCAGCAAAACGGTTGCTTGATCCTCCGTTGGCACGATGTCGACAACCGATTGCGTGTCGGGGAATTCGATCTCGCTGAGCAGTTTTAAGCTCTCGCTGTTGAGGATGCGGATCGCTTCGCCTTTGCGAGCCAAAACAGTGTGGCTGGTTGTGGCGGCGAGCGTCACCGGGAGTGTGCTATCGCCATCGCTGAGAATCGTCGAGGCGATAACTTTCCATTGACCGCCGGCGTCCGCAGTGGACCCGCCAGCATCGCTCGCGTTCGCGCTCTCGTTCGGGGTTTCATTCGTTGGACTGAGGCGATAAATGCTGCCAGCGCTGTAGACCACCACGTCATTCGTGTTGGCGACGGGGACCATCCGTGCGGGCGAGACAAAGCCGATTGTCGGTGGTGTGACTTTGGCGAAGGCGCTGGTTTGTTTGCCGAGCAGATTTTGGATACCGGCAAACAAACCTCGCGGCTTGTCGGCGTTGGCTTCCTCCTCGGGCTGTAGCAAGTTGTCTGCGGCGATGTGGTATAAGCCATTGGTGGAAAGCGCCAACAGACCGCCATCGGCTGCTGCCATAATCTGCATCGTGCCACGAGGTAGCGTGACCCCGAGTTCTTCCTTCCAGTCGGCTTGGGGGTCGAAAATCTTCAGCGGTTCCTCGTTACCGAAACTGCCGAATCCTTGTTGAAAGCTGGTCGTAGCGACCACGCGACCATCGGCTAGAACCGCTGGTCCCAAAATTCTGGAAACGTTGCCAAATTGGCCGCTAATGATCGGCTTTTGTTCGCTTTGATCGGCGGCCAAGTATTGCAGCGAATTGGCATTGGTAACTGTTAACACGCCCTGCTGTAAGGGAGCCGTCAGTTTGACCTTGGCCGGTCCGGTTACAAAGCCGTCGGAGATACCGGCGATCTGGCCGGTAACAAAACAGCCCAGCCAGAAGAGCACGGTGATGACCACCGAGACGACGGCACTCCGCCAATGCAAACCGGCAAGCGCCGAGACGCTGTAGTAGACCGCAAACAGAAAGACAAACACGGGAATGCTGTAAAATAGACGGCCGTTCCAGATGTCGAAACGGAACCCGGCGATTAGCCATAATCCGCTGACTAATAGTGAGACGCAGAGCAGTACGAACGCGCAGCCTCCAATGAATTTGGCGATGAACAGGGCGGGCCGCGAGACCGGTTTGCTTAACAACAAATGCAACGAACCGGGTTGGAACATTTCCGGGATGATCGGACTGGTTACCAAAATACCAATGAAGACTGCTCCCACACCCAGCAGCAAATTCAAGATTGTTGGCAACACGAATTGATTCATAATCTCTGCGAAACGTTCCTTGCGAATAGGAAGCTCGCCGGGCGTTTCCCAGATTGCATAGGTAATCTGCAGGGAGCGATCGGGGCGGGGGCGAAAGACACCGGGCAAGGCAGCTTCGATCCGCAGCCGGGCGCGGCGACGTTTTAGGCGATCTTCCATTTGCTCGCCGTCGAGTTCATCCAGTTCCCGCAGTTCGGCCAAGCGGAGCGTACCGTTCCAGGTCTCGGCGTTAAACCACTCATCGCTTTCGCTAAGCTCGTTCAGCGCGGAGACGAACCGACTGCGATCGAGGTTGGACTCTTTGCCTTCCACCTTGTCGCGAAGTTCTTTTTGGAAATCGGCAGGCAGCGCCGTCGCGATGCGTTTGGCTGGGCTGTCACGATCCGCTTCCAAACCTTCGGCCAACATCCCGGCGAGCCGGTCGAGCGAATTAATGTCCCGCCGGTTAAAGTCGACGGTGTAAATCTCGCGGTAGCCGAAGGGAGCCAAGATCAGCAAAAATAGCACGATCGAGGCGAGCATGATCCAGAGAACCCGCGAAGCAAACGCAGCGCGAAAGGAGTCGGTAATGATGGCCAAATAGGGTCGCATAAGAATTCAGTGGGCGGAAGCGTGAAGAAGTCGATAATAAGCCGAGCACGTCGTTGGCAGCTGGCTGGGCTAACTAGCTGGGCCAACTAGCTGGGCTAACGTGGTGGTGGGGGCACCGTTAACTCGTCGCAACAGCCGGTTCCGCGTCACCGGTGCGGACAATGCCCAAGAAGATATCTTCCAAACTGGGACGTTTGATCTCCAAGCGAGCCAAGCTGACGCCGGCCGCTCGCAGCCGATCGATGCAGTCGTCCGTCTCCGCTTGGTTTTCGACGCTGATCGAGATTGGGACGGAGTCGCGACCGATGGCCACGTCGATGACCGGTTCGCCCAGCGGAGTCAGCGCCGTCATGGCCGCATCGGCTTGGTCGGCTTGCACGTGGATCACCAGCGTGCCGAAGCGGGTGACTTCGGTGAGGTCGTCGATGGAGCCCAGAGAGCGGAGCGTTCCGTGGGTCATGATCGCCACCCGATCGCAAACCAATTCGACTTCTTGCAAGATATGACTGTTCATCAACACGCTTTTGCCTTCGTCACCGAGTCGGCGCAGCAAATTTCTGACGTCCGAGCGACCGACTGGATCGAGGCCGTCAGTCGGTTCGTCGAGAATCAGCAGGTCGGGGTCGTGCAGCAGAGCTTGCGCTAACCCCAAACGCTGGTTCATCCCTTTGCTGAACTGCCGGATCGCTTCTTTGTCACGTCCTTTCAGCCCTACCAGTTCAATCAATTCATCCAGCCGTTTTTCTAGAGCAGCTCCCGAGAGGTTGCTGAGGCGACCGTAAAAACGCAGTGCGGTGCGAGCCGTGTGGTGCCGCTCGACGCGGAGATTTTCGGGCAAGTAACCGATGCGATGCCGGCTGGCCACCGAGCCGGCGGGCTTGCCCAGCACGGTCGCGCTGCCGCCGCTGCGACGAACAATCCCCAGCAACACCTTGATCAGCGTGGTTTTTCCGGCCCCGTTGGGGCCCAACAGGCCAAACACTTCTCCGGGCCGGACCTGCAAAGATACGCCGCGGAGCGCTGGGATTTTGTTGCGGGAGAGCAAACCTGAGCGGTATGTCTTTTTCAGGTCGTTTACTTCGATGATCGCAGTTGCGGAGTCAAGCGAGCCGTTTGCCATACCAGATTTTTGAATTGGGGAACGCGTGGAATAGAAACCTACAGCACGATTGTAAGCAGTAATCGTTGTAGCAGGTTCGTCCCCCTCCGGGCAAAATTGGCTTTTTTGCCGATTTGATCGCTATTTTTTGTCGGCGTTTGAAACGCCGCGTGGGAAAAGCGGTCTGCCTTGGGTGCTCAGGCGGCGATGGCCAAGCGGAGCAACAAGTACGCGATCGTGGCCACGGTGGCCGCGACGAGGGCGGCGATCAGGAAGCGTTGCGCCGGTTCTCGCCACGAAGGACGCAGCCGCTGGCCACCGTAAACGTGGCGAAAACGATCGCGCTGCTCGGGTGCTTCGAAGACGCCATCTTCGACTAATTCATGGAGCCCGTATTGAATCGAATATTCGACGGCTCCATAAATGGCATTGCGGCGATCCAATTCGTTGACACCCTGGCCATCAAAATACCAGAGTTGCCGACCGTAACTGGAATGCGACTCCGGTTGGTCGTCGACACAGCGAAAACGGTCGATTCGCGATCGTTCCAAACAATAACGCCCGCGGATCAGGGCGCGATGTGAATCGGCAGCCACTTGCCGCAGCGTTTGTTCGGAAAATTGTTTGTCACTCGTATTTGGTTGCACCGGCCACTCCCTCCCGGGGCCATAATAGTGCGGACAATATCGCTGTAGTGTCCGCCTCAATTTTGAATAACACACCTTAGCTCATTATATCAACCTGCGGACGCAAACGTCACGCCAATAATTTTTTAAACCTTTCCGCGGATTTTCTGGATGATTGATAACCGTTCGCTCAAATGGCCAATCACGCTGGGCGTGGTGATGATTGTGCTGGTGATTCTCGTGCTCATCGGCTGGGTCTTGGTGAATGCCTTCGCAGCAGTCGGCAACAAGGAATCGGCTCCCGCCTACTGGGCGCTGCTGGCAATCGGAACAGTGGTGCTGGGCTGTATCCTGGCTGGGGTGATCGTCTATCTGGTCTTTTCCGTCCGTGCGGTGAACTTGAATCGTCGCCAATCGAATTTTGTCGACAGCGTCACACACGAACTGAAAAGTCCCATCGCATCACTGAAACTCTACTTGCAAACTTTATCACTGCGGCAAGTCAGTGACGAGCAACGGCGTGACTTTCATCGCTATATGTTAGCCGATGTCGAGCGGCTCGATCAATTAATTAATCACTTACTCGATGCGGCTCGCGTCGACCGGGGCTCGACCAACCAACGCTGGGAAGATTGTCGCTTGG